>CALSAU010000010.1:0-14558 GCA_943372985.1 Polaromonas sp. YR568
AAGCCCGTCAGCGCGCCAGCAAGGGCTCCCGCCTGCAGCACGGCAAGCTGATCGACTTCATCCAGCGCAACTATGAAAGCGACGCGCAGGGTCGCTGGTTTTTCCAGAACGGGCCACAGCGCGTGTATGTGGAACTGCAGGCCACGCCACTGGTGCTGCGTGTGGGACCGGCGCCTGACTTTGCAGTCACGGCACACACGGGTGAAGCCGCACGCGCCCAGCGCTGCGTGGTTGACGAACTGGGCCGGGTGTATCTCGACACCGATCTCGGGTTCGGCCTCGTTCACACGCTGGATGTGGCCAGTGCCGCTGAAGCGGTGGAGCAGGGCCTGTGGGTTCCCCAGGTGGTGCAGGCGTCCGATTTGCCTGCGCGCTTCGGTTATGTACGAAGTCCGCAGGCTTTGCAGATGACAGCCGCGCCGCCTCAAACTGCAGGCTGAGCGCCATGCAAAAAGCCGGTCAGTGACCGGCTTTTGACTGCGGTGGCAGCGTCGTAGCTTGCTGCCTGAGGCTGGATTACAGCTTACTTGACCGCGTTCACCATGTACTGCACGGCGGCCTTGATTTCGGCATCCGAAGCTGCCGAGCCGCCGCGTGCGGGCATGGCGTTCTTGCCCTTGATGGTGCTGGCCGTCAGTGCGTCCACACCTGCGCTGAGGCGAGGTGCCCATGCGGCCTTGTCGCCAAACTTTGGCGCGCCGGCCACGCCAGCAGCGTGACAGGCCGAGCACACCTGGCCATAGACGGCAGGCGCAGCGCCACCGGCCGCAGCGGGAATGGCCGCTGCAGGCTTGTTGGCGCTGGCGAGCGCAGCGACCACATCAGCGGAGGGGGCGGCAGCAGCCGGAGCGGCAGCCGCAGTCGGTACCGCAGCAGCGGCGGGCGCAGCAGGCTCGGCAAACTTGGCACCGACGGCAGTCGTCATGTATGCAACAGCGCGGCCGATTTCGATGTCGTTGAAATCACCACCTGCCTGCGCTGCCATGGCGCCCTTGCCTTTGAGGGCAGAATTCCACAGGACATCGAAACCGGTTTTCAGGCGCGGAGCCCATGCAGCCACGTCGCCGAATTTGGGTGCGCCGGCAGCGCCGATGCTGTGACAGGCCAGACACTGGGCCTTGTACACCTCTTCACCCGATTTGAGTGGGCGATTCGCATCGCGAATTTCCACGCTGCCGACCTTCTGCAGGCGCTGGGCCACGGACTTCTCGGTGTCTACTGCGCCGGGAGCGGTCTTGTTGGCGGAGGCCACGTAGTACACCAGACCAATGATTCCGAAAACCGGCACCACAAAAGAGAAAAAAACCGCAGCCAGCAGTTGCTTGGGGGTCTTGATGGGGCCGGTGTGGGCTTCTTCGTGGGCCGTGGTGTGGTCGTTTGCGCTCATGGCGTCCTCAAAAAAACTGGAATCAGGGGCGATGCAGTGCTCGTTGTCAGCGGCGGCGAGTGCATTCGCCGCGCCGCGAGGCAGCCTGTCAACAGCCTCACATTATAACTTGGCCCCGGAAAAAAACCGGCTCTCGCCCGGTCGGCTGATAGAATCGCAGGGTGCGCAGCGGCTCTGCCTGCGTACCCTGACAGCATCCTGCAACGCCACCACGGCGCCCTGCCAGGTGCGTCATGCTCCCAGCGTTGCGGCTGTAGCTCAGTGGATAGAGTATTGGCCTCCGAAGCCAAGGGTCGTGGGTTCGATCCCCGCCAGCCGCACCAGCTTTCAATTGAGTCCCTGCCATTGGCGATCAGGTCCGTGCCACAGTCGGCGGGCACCCTGAAGTGTTCCCCCAGCGACGGCTCTGCAACGACAGCAACTCCTCGGCAGACTGCCACACCGGCCGGGAAAGCGCAGCGACAGCGTTGGGTGATCGTTCAATGCCTGTTATTGCCCCAACGCGTAGACTGTGCAGACATCCTCAGAAAGCAACCATGCCGTTCATTGACGATACTGCCCACGCTTTTTTGCCCTACCCCGATGTGCCTGTGTCGCACGCGCCGGTTGGAGCTTTGGCTGGGCTTGGCTTTGGCGTGAAAGATCTGTTCGATGTCGCCGGTTACCCCACCGGTGGCGGTCAGCCGCTGGTCCTGGCCATGTCGGGTATCAAAACCAGAACCGCACCTGCTGTCCAGAAATTGCTGGATGCTGGCGCAAGGTTTGTCGGTAAAACCGTGACCGACGAGCTGGCGTTTTCGATGAACGGCAACAACGCGCATTTTGGTGCACCGATCAACGGCGCAGCGGCTGGCCGCATAGCGGGCGGGTCATCATCGGGTTCAGCCTCGGCGGTATCAAACAATTTGTGTGACTTTGCCTTGGGCAGCGATACGGGCGGCTCCGTCCGCGCCCCGGCCAACCACTGCGGCTTGTACGGGATTCGTCCCACGCATGGGCGTATCAGCCTGGACGGTGTTCTGGACCTGTCGCCCAGCCTTGACACCTGCGGCTACTTTGCGCGTGATGTCGAAACGTTCGTCCGTGTTTCGGCCGTTTTGCTGGGCGAAGACAAAGTGGCCATGTCAAAAAATATTCGGTTACTCAAGCCGCTCGACATCTGGGCCATGCTGGACAACGATGTGGCGACAGCGCAGGCCACTCCGCTGGCCCGTGTCGAAGCGGCGCTTGGCAAAGCTGCCGAAATGCGGGTCATCCTGGACGACCACGACACCGCCTATTGGAGTTTCCGTCACATTCAGGGGCATGAGGCGTGGAAGGTCAACGGTCCTTTCATTGAACGCTTTTGTCCGCCGCTGGGTCCTGGCATTGCCGAGCGCTTTGCGTGGTCCAAAACGGTGACCGATGAGCAACTTGCCGCAGCCACCTCCTACCGGGAGCGGTTCAAGAAGCATCTGGCCGACCTGCTGGGAAGCGATGGCGTGCTGGTCATGCCCACCGTCGCTGACATTGCGCCATTGATCAGCGAAAGCGGCGATAAGTTGGAAAGCTATCGCAACCGCTCGATTCAAATGCTGTGCCTGGCCGGCCTCTCGGGCTTTCCGCAGATATCGCTGCCGCTGGGTCAGCGCCTTGGCGCGCCGCTGGGCCTGTCGTTGCTGGGCCCGGCGGGCAGTGACATGGGGTTGGTGAGGTTGGCGCAGTCGATTGCGAAGGCCGCCTGAAGCCAGGCCGCTTGAAGCTAAGTCGATTGGTATGCCTTCGCCAGCTCTTGCACACCCGCTTCAATCAGGTTGCCAGGTATGGCGGCATAGCCCAAACGCAGATGCGCCTGACTTGCAGGTGACGATTTTCTGAAGAAGATGTCGCCGGGCTCTATCAGAACACCGCGTGCCGCACACTTCTCGGCCAGTGTCTGTGCGTTCAATCCGTCGGGCCCCTTGATCCACGCACCTGAGCCGCCTTGTGACGGCATGATGTGAAACTCGGGCAGGTACCTGGCAAACGCACTGTTCAACAACTCACGTCGCTCCCTGTAGGTCACGTTCAGTTTGCGAATAAACGCATCGTGATGACCTTGCGCGATGAACAGGCTGGCCGTATGGGAATTGTTGGCCGGTGTATGCCTGATGATGAGGCGTCTCAAGGCACGCAGCTCGCGTATCAGTTCAGCCGGAGCCACGATGTAGCCGATGCGCAGACCATGCGCCAGGGTTTTCGAAAGGCTGCCGAGGTAAATCACGCGCCCGTCCGTGTCGAGGCTTTTCAGTGCGGGCAGCGGCCGACCAGAAAAGTTCAGCTCGCTCTCATGGTCATCTTCAAACAACACCACGTCACGCTTCTTGGCCAGTGCCAGGATTTCCTGCCGGCGTGCCAGCGGCATGGTGACTGTCGTCGGGCACTGGTGACTGGGCGTGACGTAGACGTAGGCGCACTGGCCCATGGCGCGCGACGGGAGCAGGCCATCCGCGTCAATCGGCAGGGCCTTGACCTGATCGGTGCGCAGTAAAAAATTGTTGCGGGCATCCGGGTAACCAGGGTCTTCGATGCCCACCACCGTGTTGCGGTCCAGCAGCACATTGGCCAGCAGGTAGCAGGCCATTTGCGCGCCCGCCGTCACCAGGATCTCATCACGCTTGGCCATGATGCCGCGCGCGGGCAGAAGCCGATGTTGAATCTGGTCCAGCAAGGCTTCAGAGTCACGGTTGATGTGGTCTTGCGCCCACTTTCTGACGGCAGGAACGAACAGCGCCTGGTGCGCGCAGGCGCGCCAGTCTCTCAGCGGAACCAGGCCGGCATCAAACTGCCCATAGACAAACGGATAAGTGAACTCCTGCCAGTTGGCGGGCTTGACGATGTTGCGCTGATGGCCCACACGGGAAACCAGCCGAGCGTTCCACTGCAGGCCGCTGGGCGTTGGCTCCTGGGGCGACGACTGGACCGCCTGACCCAGCAGGATGTCGCCATTGACCACCAGACCACTGCGGGGAGCGGCGATCAAGAAGCCCTTGTCCACCAGCACCTGCAGTGCCAGTGACACCGTGTTCCGCGACAAGCCGAGGGCGCTGGCCAGCGCGCGGCTGGTGGGCACCTTGGCGCCCGCAGGCACCAGACCCATCAAGATGGAATGCACCATCATTTCCTTGACGCGGCCCTGCAGTGTGGCGCTGCTCCCCGAGAACTGGGGAAACAGTTTGGCCCATATCCCGGTGATCTCCTGCTTCTGTCTCATGCTTTGATCCTGTCAACGCATCCGTTCCGTGCACTTTTTTACCGTGCTGCACCAACAAAGGGAATGATCAGAAGTTCTTGGGCAGCTCACAGGTGCATTCTTGAATGGCACGATGAAACTTCCTAGGGGTTTTCATTTTGGCACTAAAACAAAATCAGTCTGGCACTATTTTGAAAAACTTCTTTTGCCTAGTATCCGCACAGGTCACATGCTTGTTTGCAAGTGAGCCTCGTTCAAACCGAATAACGCCTGCACCTTCTTTTAATGGATGGACAACATGAAACACCTGCTTAAAACACTGCTCATCGGCACGGCCTTCACCCTCACCATGGTTTCGCAAGTCATGGCACAAACCAAAGTGGTGATCGGCCACTTTGGTGATCCTGCGCCCTACAAAGCAATCGTCGCTGATGGAACCCTTGAGAAAGCCACTGGCTGGACCATCGAGTGGCGCCAATTCGCTTCTGGCGCTGAAGTGAATGCGGCCATGGCCTCTGGCGGCATTCAAATTTCCGAACTGGGTTCTTCGCCCCTGTCTGCCGGCCTGAGTTCTGGCCTGGACTATCAGATGATTTCCGTGGGCAAGATCATTGACAGCTCAGAGGCATTGGTGACGCGCAATGGCGCGGGCATCGACAAGCCGGCCGACCTGAAGGGCAAACGCATTGCGGTGCCGATCGGCTCTACAGCGCACTTCTCACTCATGGGCGCACTGAAGATGTACGGTCTGACCGAAAAGGATGTCACTGTGCTCGGTATGTCGCCAGCCGAGATCGCAGCTGCGTGGGCACAAAACGCAATTGATGCTGCTTTCGTCTGGGTCCCCGTTCAAGCCAAGCTGCGTGAAAATGGCAAGGTCATGGTCACCGCGGGTGCCGTTGCCAAAACGGGTTTTCCGACCTTCAATGGCTGGGTTGCCCATAACAAGTTCTCAGCAGCCAATCGTGCAGGCTTGGTCAACTTCTTGAAGGCCATGAACGAGATCAATGGTGACTACACCAAGAACAAAGCCGCGTGGAACGCAGATTCGCCAAAAATCAAAGCTGTCGCTGCCAATGTAGGCGTGACGCCCGCTGCAGTCGTGTCCATGCTGGATGGTGCGACTTACCCTGACGGCGATCTGGTCATGTCAGCCAACTGGATGGGCGGCGGTGCGGCCACCACGATCAAGTCCACCGCTGATTTCCTCAAGGGTGCTGGTCGTATCAGCGCAGCGGCCGACAGCTACGCAAAGTTTGTCAACGCTGACTTTGCCAAGGTTGCTGCCGGCAAGTAAGCCCATAGCGGCCCCGCAAGTGCTGACCTGCGTGGGTCGGGTCCGCACTTCACACGTTCACATTGAGGCTTCCAATGACTGCACTTGCCATCCGAAATGTGTCGGTTTTCTATCCGGTACCCGGCAAACCGCCTGTACACGCGCTCAAGAACATTGATCTTGAGATTCATGAAAAGGACTTTGTGGTGGCGTTGGGCGCATCGGGTTGCGGCAAGTCAACGCTGCTCAACCTGATCGCCGGGTTCATGGCGCCCAGCGAAGGTGAAATTTCTCTCAATCAAAGAGCCGTCGTTGGCCCCGGCGCGGATCGCTCCGTCGTTTTCCAGAAACACGCTCTGCTGCCCTGGCTGAACGTTCTGGACAACGTGGCGTTTGGGTTGAAGATTCAGGGGCATGACAAGGACAAGCGCGAGAAAATTGCCAGAGACTTCATCAAGCTGCTGGGGTTGGAGCAGTTTGAACAATCGGCCACCTACGAGCTGTCTGGTGGCATGCAGCAACGCGTTGGCATTGCGCGCGCGCTGACCAGTGACCCCGACATCTTGTTGATGGACGAGCCGCTGGGTGCGCTCGATGCGCTGACGCGCGAGCGGGCGCAAGAGTTGATCTTGAAAGTTTGGCGCGACACCGGAAAGATGGTGTTCTTCATCACGCACAGCGTTGAAGAGGCGCTGTTCATGGGCACCAAATTGATCGTGATGTCACCTCGCCCTGGCCGCATCTCCCATGTTTTCGACTTGCCATTCAGTCGGCGCTATTTCGAAACTGGAAACGCCCGTGAGATCAAGGCCTCCGCAGAGTTCATTGCTCTGCGGGAAACCATCTTGCGGATCATCTTTACTGACGAAGCAGGGGCCCATGATGAGTAACAAGCGTCCGACCAGCGGCAACGGGATGCTGGGTGGCCTCATGAAAGCCAAGCCTGCCAAACCTGGCGAAATCTACGGCGTACCAGGCCAGGGGGAAAGCTTCCGGATCAGCGCCGTCGTGATCGTCGGCTTGATCTTTGTGTGGTGGCTCGCCACTTATGCAGGTTTCATCAAGCCGCTCTTCCTGCCTTCACCCATGGGCGTGATCGAGGCCTTTCTGGGTGTCGTGAACGAGGGGTTTACGGGGTCGAGCTTCTGGGAACACATCTGGGTCAGCACCTTGCGGGTCTTTGGCGCGTTCCTGCTCGCTTGTGTCATCGGTATTCCTCTCGGCATTGCGATGGGCATGAGCCCGGTCGCACGCGGCATTTTTGATCCACCAATTGAGTTTTACCGCCCGATCCCGCCACTGGCTTACCTGCCGCTGATGATCATCTGGTTTGGAATTGATGAGCTGTCCAAAGTCCTGCTGATTTTCCTGTCTGTGCTTGCGCCGATGGCGTTGGGGGCCCGCGCTGGTGTCAAGTCGGCGGCGATTGAGCAGATTCATGCCGCCTACTCGTTCGGCGCCACGCGCTGGCAGGTGATTCGCCTGGTTGTACTGCCGTCTGCCATGCCAGAGATATTCACCGCGATGCGGGTTGGCATCGGTTTTGGCTGGACCACATTGGTGGCAGCTGAAATGGTCGCCGCCACCTCCGGTCTGGGCTACATGGTTTTGTCAGCGTCACGGTTTTTGCAAACGCCCATTGTGATCATGGGCATCGTGGTAATCGCGGCAATCGCCTATGCCTTTGACCACCTGGTCCGTTTTGTAGAACGCCGTGTCGTGCCCTGGAAGGGCCGCGGTTAAGTTCAACCCTTGAAAGAAATCATTCCATGACGATTGAGTATTTGAAGAAAGCGCCGCCGCGACAAGAGGCGATTGACAACGTCACTTCCGAGACTGTTGAGCGCCTGCTGGCTGACATCCACAAGAATGGGCGTGACGCGGTTGAGAGATACGCGCGTGACTTCGATGGCTGGCATGGCCCGATCGTGGTGAGCGACGATGACTTCTCAAAAGCCACCAAAGCATTATCCCAGGGCGTCAAGGACGATATTGCGTTTGCGTATTCCCGCATCAGGGACTTTGCGCTGCTTCAGCGCGAGTCGCTGCATGAATTTGAAGTTGAACTGATTGATGGTCTGATTGCCGGGCAAAAGCTGATTCCCGTCAATACCGCTGGCTGCTATGTGCCGGGTGGCCGCTATGCGCACGCTGCTTCCGCCATCATGAGTGTGTGTACCGCCAAGGTGGCGGGTGTACCGAACATTGTGGCGACATCGCCCGGCCACAAGGAAGCGGGCGTCAACCCCGCCATCTTGCACACCATGAGACTGTGCGGCGCAGACACCGTTCTGGCCCTCGGTGGGGTACAGGGCATTGCGGCGATGGCCTTTGGTTTGTATTCCCCCAAGCCCGCCGATGTGATTGTGGGTCCGGGCAACCGTTTCGTGGCTGAGGCCAAGCGCACGCTGTTTGGCCGCATCGGCATTGATGTGGTGGCCGGCCCGACCGAGTCCGCGATCATTGCGGACGAGACGGCTGATGTGAACCTGGTGGCCGCTGACCTGGCAGGGCAAGCTGAGCATGGCCCCGATTCCCCGGTTTGGCTGTTCACCTCATCACGCGAACTCGGCATGAAGGTCATCGACACCATGCCATCGGTCATCGCCGCCTTGCCCGAACTGGCGCGCAATGCGGCCACCGCCGCCTGGCGTGATTATGGTGAAGTGATTCTGGTGGGCAGCCGTGAGGAGATGGTCGAGATCAGCGACCAGTATGCGCCCGAGCACCTGCAGGTGTTTGCCAAAGACCTGGACTGGTGGCTGGCCAAACTGACGAACTACGGATCGCTGTTTTTGGGCGAAGAAACGACGGTGGCCTATGGCGACAAGTGCGCTGGGCCCAACCATATTCTGCCAACCCGGGGCGCTGCACGCTACTCCGGTGGTTTGAGTGTGGGCAAGTTCATCAAGACGGTCACGTACCAGCGGCTGACCCGCGGAGCCAGCCGGGAGGTCGGGCAGGTGGCGGCCAGGATCTCCCGTCTCGAGGGCATGGAGGGTCATGCACGCACAGGCGACATTCGGCTGCGAAAGTACTTCCCGCAGGAGTCGTTTGAACTGGGCACGCTGGCTGGCCATCAGCATTGACTTGACCATGGCTGCATCCCTGCCCGCGTCCGCCGGACGCACTGCGCCAGATGGCTTGTGGTTCGGCAAAGACCTGAGTACCCCCGAACCCATTCCCGAGGAAGCGATAGAGCGTGCTGTTGCGCTCATGCGCTCTGGCAGGCTTCACCGTTATGGTGAACAAGGTTCGGGCTACCCTGAACCATCCTTGCTTGAGCAAGAGTACGCCACTTGCGTGGGCAGCAAGTATTGCGTGGCTGTCAGCTCATGCGGCGCGGCCATGTTCATTGCGCTCAAAGCGTTGGGCGTCAAGCCGGGTGACAAGGTGTTGACTTGTACCTTCACCCTGGCGCCAGTGCCTGGAGCCATTGCCCACGCAGGCGCTGACGCGGTCTTGATTGAAACCACTGCTGACTACCTGACTGATATGGCCGACCTTGAGCGCAAGGCGGCGACCAGCGGCGCAAAAGTGTTCTTGCTGTCGCACATGCGGGGACACATTTCAGACCTGCAGTCTGTGCGTGCCATTTGCGACCGCTACGGCATCGCTGTTGTTGAGGACTGCGCCCACACCATGGGCGCCAAGTGGGACGGAAGGCATACAGGCACCTGGGGGAAGGTGGGCTGCTACAGCGCACAAACCTACAAGCACATCAATGCGGGTGAAGGCGGCTTGCTGGTGACCGATGACGACGATGTGGCGGCACAAGCCATCCTGATGTCTGGCTGCTACATGATGTACGACCAGCACATCCTGAAGCCTCCAGCCGAAGTGTTTGAGCGCTGGAAGTACGTGACCCCCAACTTCAGCATGCGCATGTCCAATCTGGCGGCCAGCCTGTTGCGCCCGCAGATCAGCCAGCTGGCAGACCGGGGACGGCGCTGGAACCACATCTATGCAACGCTCGCGCGCGAGCTGGGCAAGGTCGAGCACCTGTCGGTGCCGGCACGCCCACCCCAAGAAGAGTTTGTGGCCAGCTCCATTCAGTTCACGCTTGATCTGACGCCAGCGCAAATCGAGCGCTTTCTGAATGAGTGCAATGCGCGCGGCCTTTACGTCAAGTGGTTCGGTACCCCTGCCCCCGTGGCATTCACCAGCAATTACGAGCACTGGCATTACATGAAGGGCAAGCCGGACATTCCGAACTCCAAGGCCGTGCTGAACCAACTGTTCGATCTGCGCACCCCTCTTTCATTGACTGACGACGACTGCGTGCTGATTGGCCGCATCGTCGCTGTGGCCTGCGCACTGGCCGCAGCCAGCTGAAACCCTCCACCCATCAACTTTCAACCACAAAAAAAGGCAACCATGAAACTCACCAACTTCCCCCGCGTCCGCATCACCCACGGTCCCACACCGCTTGAATTCCTGCCGCGTCTGACCGAAGCGCTGGGCGGCCCCAACCTGTACATCAAGCGAGACGACTGCACGGGTCTGGGCTCAGGCGGCAACAAAACCCGCAAACTGGAGTTCCTGATGGCGGACGCAGTCAAACATGGCGCAGACACCATCATCACGCAGGGGGCAACCCAGTCGAACCATGCACGTCAAACCGTGGCGATTGCCGTCAAGATGGGAATGAAGTGCGAGATCCTGCTTGAGGACAGAACTGGCTCAACAGTTGAGAACTACAAGAAGTCGGGCAATGTTTTTCTCGACCATTTGTATGGCGCGAAGGTGCAGGAGGTTCCCGGCGGTACGGACATGAACGCAGCCATGGCAGCGCTTGCCGAAGAGCTGCGCGCCAAGGGGCAGAAACCGTACATCATCCCTGGTGGCGGGTCCAATCCGATTGGCGCATTGGGCTACGTCACCTGCGCACTGGAGATGGTCAACCAGTTCAACACACAGGATTTGCGCATCGACTGCATCACCCACGCCACCGGTAGCGCAGGCACGCAAGCGGGTCTGGTGGTGGGCCTGGAGGGTACGCGCAGCCAGATTCCGGTTCTTGGGATCGGTGTGCGTGCGCCCAAGGAGGCGCAGGAAACCAGCGTCTACAACCTGGCTGTCAAAACCGCTGAACTGCTGGGTGTTGCTGGCAGCGTCAAGCGCGAGAGCGTCATGGCCAACTGCGACTACGTGGGCGGCGGCTATGGCGTACCGACACCCGGCATGATTGAGGCGGTCACCCTGATGGCGCGCCTCGAGGGCATTCTGCTTGACCCGGTGTATTCGGGCAAAGGCATGGCCGGCCTGATTGACCTGTGCCGCAAAGGACATTTCAAGAAGGGCGAGAACGTGGTGTTCCTGCACACCGGTGGCTCCGTGGCGCTGTATGGCTACATGGATGCTTTCAGTGGTTTGAAGCCGCTCTAGAAGACCTGCCCTGATGACAACGCTGGCACATGGTGCGGCTGTCGAGTACGCCAAAACGCTGATCCCCGGCTTGCTGGTGACTGCGCTGGTCGCCATGGCCGCAGCCTTTTTGGGCAGCCACTACAAAGGCTCCATGCTGCTGTTTGCACTGCTGCTCGGGCTGGCCCTTCACTTCATCAGTGACGACAGGCGCTGCGCAGCGGGCATCCAGTTTGCGTCCAGCACCGTGTTGCGCCTCGGCGTGGCGCTGCTGGGCCTGCGACTGACCATTGACCATGTGGTGGCGGTCGGCTGGCAAACCGCAGCGGCGCTGGTGGTGGCGGTCGGCCTGACGATTGCATTGGGCATGCTGCTGGCACGGCTGTTCAAGGTCGAAAGCAGTCTGGGCGTGCTGATCGGCGGCGCCACCGCAATCTGCGGCGCGTCGGCGGCACTCGCCATCTCCAGTGTGTTACCCAAAAGCCCCAGCCTGGAGCGCGACACCACCTTGACGGTTGTCGGCGTGACCACCCTTTCAACGGCGGCGATGGTGGTGTATCCACTTGTCACGCAGTGGCTGGGTTTTGATGCGGTGATGGCAGGCAAGTTCATCGGCGCGACGATCCACGATGTGGCTCAGGTCGTCGGTGCAGGCTACAGCCTGTCGCCTGAAGCCGGTGATGCGGCCACCATCACCAAGCTGATGCGGGTGGCGTTGTTGATGCCCGTGCTGGTGCTTGTCTCACTGGTCGTGCGTCACCGCTCGGCGGGCGCGGGCGGGGCCGTCAAAGCACCGCTACTGCCGTGGTTTACAGTCGCTTTTGTTGCGCTGATGCTCATCAACAGTACGGGCTGGGTCTCAAGCACGGTTCAATCTGGCGCGTCGAACATGTCGCAGGCATTTCTGGTGCTGGCCATTGCAGGCGTGGGCTTGAAAACGTCGTTGCAAGACGTCAGCCAGCTCGGATGGCGGCCTGTGGCGATGATTTTTTTGGTCACACTCGGCCTGGCTTTTCTGTCTGGCGGCTACCTGATGGCCACGAGTTGATGTCAACCACAGGGTCGTGAAGATGATTGGTGTTCTGGGCGGCATGGGGCCTTTGGCCACGCTTGATTTTTTCAGCAAAGTGCTGGCGGCCACGCCGGTTCAGGGCGATGCCGACCACGTGCCGCTGCTGATTCAGTCCGATCCCCGCATCCCATCGCGCCCCCCCGCCATCCTGGGGAACGGGCGCTCGCCGTTGCCGGAGCTGTTGGCGGGGCGTGACCGCCTGATCGCTGCTGGCGCAACAGCGCTGGCCATGCCCTGCAACACGGCGCATTTCTGGTACGCCGATTTGGTCGCAGGCTGTTCTGTTCCCATCATCAGTATTGTGGACACGTCTGTTGCTGAGCTTGTACCGCTGGCTGATGCAGGCGCGTCCATTGGCATCATCGCTACCCGGGCTACGCTGGCCGCCAGAATTTTTGATGCGCCGCTGATGCAGGCAGGCTATACCCCGCTGCTGCCTGACGGCGATGTGATGGACGCGCTGGTCTTGCCGGGAATAGATCTCGTCAAAGCAGGTCAGGCCGCGCAAGGTGGGCAATTGATTGCACAAGCTGTTCAGGCCCTGTTGAATCAGGGCGCTGGCGCGGTGGTTCTGGCCTGCACTGAAACGCCCCTGGCACTGGACGCAGTGCAGTCCCCTCTGCGCGCGAAGTGTGTGGACAGCACCGCAGCGCTGGCGCGGGCCTGTGTGGCCTGGTGGCAGGCCAACCAGGGCAAGACTGATTAAGTAAGCACAGTCATTTCAGCGCATTCCCCGCCAGCAAGTGTGGTTGGGGTCGAACTCAAGCCACGCGCTGCACATGGCGCAGCAGGCCCTCGCAGGCGTCTTCCACCAGATCAAGCACCTGATCAAACCCGCCCGCGCTGCCGTAGTAGGGGTCGGGTACCACCGGGCTGTCGTGTTGCAGGCAGAACTCGGTCAGGCGGCGGACCTTGCGCTGATGGGCTTCGGGGCAGATGTCCTGCACCAGCGCCAGGTTGTCCCAGTCCATCACCAGAATCAGGTCGTGCCGGGCGAGGTCGTCCTCGGTGATCTGGCGCGCCCGAAGGTCCGAGAGGTCGTAGCCGCGCTGGGCGGCGTGGCGGGCCGAGCGTTCATCGGGTGGGCTGCCCGGGTGGTAGTTGTGGGTGCCGGCGGAATCGACGCGAATGCGGTCGGCCAGACCGGCTTCAATCAGCTTGTGGCGGAACACGCCATGCGCGGTGGGGCTGCGGCAGATGTTGCCCATGCACACAAACAACACTGAAAACGGGGTCATGGATACTTTCCTGTGATGGCTGTGGATGGATATGCGCAATTGATTGCTGATGACTCGCGAAGGAGTCCTGTACGCGGCAAGCGATCAGCACTGCCTGCCCAAGGGTGGCTCCAGTCACCAGGATTCTCCCTGATGCCCATTCCACATTTGCGCAAAACGTAGCGTCGATCACGGGAATAAAGCCACGCTGCCGACAAGCATGTGCAGAATTCGTTAAGGTTCAGTGGTGGTATTCATTGCTCAACGGAGATTCCCATGCATGCATTCAAGACCGTAACGCTCGCTTTGTCGGGTCTGGTGCTCGTGGCGGGCTGCGCCTTCAAAACAGTTGTTCCTGGCATGTCGCGCGAAGAGGTGCTGGCCAGTTACGGCAAACCCACCCGTGTCGTGCCCATCAATGGAGGCACGCGGCTGCAGTACTCAACGCAGCCTTCAGGGCAAAACGCCGTCATGGTGGACTTGGACAACACCGGCAAGGTGGTGGCTGCTCAGGAAGTGCTCAAGTCATCCGAGTTCTACAAGATTGGCATCGGCAAGTGGACGCGGCCGGATGTTGAGTTGGCCTTTGGCCCACCCGCGCTGGTGGACCGCGTGCGGTCGTGGCCGGGCGACATCATGACCTACCGCTGGCGCGATGGCAGCGAGAACATGCTGTTCTGGGTTTACCTTGATTCGAACAACGTGGTGCAACGAACCGGTCAAGGGCAGGACTACTCGATGGAAACGCCCGAAGCGAATTAGTCATTCAGTCCGGTGGTGTGGGTGCGCGGCCGATCTCCGGCCAGCGCTGGTGCAGATAAATCCAGGCGACCAGCCCGATGCACATCATGCCGAGCGAAACCAGCGCCAGTGCGTGAGTGGAATGCATCACCAGTGGCGCCACCACACCAGCCACCAGGCCATTGGCTGTCGAGCCCACAAAGGTCTGCAGCGACGACGCCATGCCGCGGCGATCCGGATGCAAATCAAGCACGAGCAGTGTGACCACCGGCACCATCAGGGCCCAG
>CALSAU010000011.1:0-14477 GCA_943372985.1 Polaromonas sp. YR568
GGCAACGCGCGCCGGGTGCGCAAGTTCACCCGCGAGCAGTACTTCAAGTCGGCCGCGCAGATGGAAGCGCTGTTCGCCGATGTGCCCTCGGCACTGGCCAACACGCTGGAGATCGCCAAGCGCTGCAGCCTGACGCTGGAGCTTGGCAAGCCCATGCTGCCGGACTACCCGACGCCCGAGGTCAATGGCGCCCGAATGCCGATTGACGACTACTTCCGCCACGCCTCGTTCGAGGGGCTGGAGGCGCGACTGGCTCACCTCTACCCCGACGCGGCGGTCCGTGACGCCAAGCGCCCGGTGTATGTCGAGCGGCTGGAGTTCGAGATCAACACCATCCTCAAGATGGGCTTCCCGGGCTACTTCCTCATCGTGGGTGACTTCATCAACTGGGCCAAGAACAACGGTTGTCCGGTGGGCCCGGGCCGGGGCTCAGGTGCCGGCTCGCTGGTGGCCTACGCGCTGAAGATCACTGATCTGGACCCGCTGCAGTACAACCTGCTGTTCGAGCGATTCCTCAACCCGGAGCGGGTGTCCATGCCCGACTTCGACATTGACTTCTGCCAGCTCAACCGCGACCGCGTCATCGACTATGTGAAAGACAAGTACGGCAAGGACGCGGTGAGCCAGATCGTCACCTTTGGCACCATGGCGGCGCGCGCGGCCATCCGCGACGTGGGCCGGGTGCTGGACTTTCCCTATGGTTTTTGCGACGGCATTTCCAAGCTGATTCCGAACAAGCCCGGCCAGCACATCACCATCGAGAAGGCCAAGGAGGTCGAGCCCATTCTGGCCGAGCGCGAACGCAAGGAAGAAGACGTGCGCACGCTGCTGGAGCTGGCGCAAAAGCTCGAAGGCCTGACGCGCAATGTCGGCATGCATGCCGGTGGCGTGCTGATCGCGCCGAGCAAGCTTACCGACTTTTGCCCACTCTACGCGCAGCCCGGCAGCGATTCGGCAGTGAGCCAGTTCGACAAGGACGACGTGGAGGCGATTGGCCTTGTGAAGTTCGACTTTCTGGGGCTGGCCACGCTCACCATTCTGGAGATGGCCAAGGACTTCATCATCGCCCGGCATCCGGCGCAGAAGGACTTCAGCTTCGAGAACCTGCCGCTCAATGACAAGAAGGTCTATGAGCTGTTCGGGCGCGGCCAGACCGAAGCCGTGTTCCAGTTTGAAAGTATCGGCATGCAGCGCATGCTGAAAGACGCCAAGCCGGATCGCCTGGAAGACCTGATCGCGATGAACGCGCTCTACCGCCCCGGGCCGATGGAGCTGATTCCGACCTACATCGCGCGTAAGCAGGGCAAGGAAGAGCCCGAGTACCCCGACCCGCGCGTCAAGGCGATTCTGGAAGAGACCTACGGCATCATGGTGTACCAGGAGCAGGTGATGCAGACTGCGCAGATTCTGGGCGGCTATTCGCTGGGCGGCGCTGACCTGCTGCGCCGCGCCATGGGCAAGAAGAAGAAAGAGGAGATGGACGCCCAGCGCGAGGTGTTCCGCAAGGGCGCAGGCGAGGGTGGCCTCACCGAAGAGAAGGCCGACGAGGTCTTCGACCTGATGGAAAAGTTCGCGGGCTACGGCTTCAACAAGTCGCACTCCGCTGCCTATGCCCTGCTGGCCTACCACACCGCCTGGCTCAAGGTGCACTACACCGCCGAGTTCTTTGCCGCCAACATGACGGTGGAGATGGACGACACCGACAAGCTCAAGGTGCTGTTTGGCGATGCGCTGAAGATGGGCATCCAGTTCGAGTCGCCCGACATCAACCGCGGCGACTACCGCTTCGAGCCCACTGGCAACACCAGCGTGCGTTATGGACTCGGTGCTATCAAGGGCACCGGCCAGCAGGCGATTGCCGCCATCGTGGCTGCCCGCAAGGAGGGTGGCCCCTTCACCTCGCTCTATGACTTTTGCGTGCGCGTCGACCGCAGCAAGCTGAACAAGCGCACGGTGGAGGCGCTGATCAAGGGCGGCGCCTTCGACAACCTGCACCTCAACCGCGCGTCGCTGCTGGCCTCGGTCGACCGGGCATTCGAGTTTGCCGCTGCCACTGAAGCCAACGCCAACCAGGGCGGCCTGTTCGACATGGGCGACTCGCATGCCGCCAGCACGCAGGAGCCGCCGCTGGTTGAGGCTGTGCCCTTTGGCGTGAAGGCACGGCTGGTGCATGAAAAAACTGCCATCGGTTTTTACCTGTCGGGTCACCTGTTCGACGAGGTGGAAACCGAGGTGCGGCAGTTTGCCAAGCGCCGCATCGATGACCTGATCGACTCGCGCGAGCAGCAACTGCTGGCCGCCATCGTGGGCGATCTGCGCGTCATCAACGGTAACCGCGGCAAGCTCATCATCTTCAAGCTCGACGACAAGACCGATGTGCTGGAAGCCTCGGTGGACGAGGCGGTCTACAACGCCAACCGCAACCTGCTGAAAGACGACGAACTGGTCATCGTGCAGGGCACGCTGCAGGGCGCTTCAGAACGCTTCGGCCGGCGCTTCAAGGTCACGCAGGTGTGGGACCTGGAGACGGCGCGCTGCAAGTTCGGCAAGTATCTGCGTGTGGCTGTGAACGGCACGGCACCAGACATCTCACGTATGGTGAGGGATTTCCCGCCGCGCAAGGAGATGTCGGAGCAGGGCGAGCTGCTGCGCGGCCTGCCGGTGCGCCTGAGCCTGCGCCGCCACAGTGATGGTGAGGGGCTGGGCGCAGCGGCCGAATTGCAACTGGGCGATGCCGCCCGTTTCTACCCGACCGACGCGGCGCTGGCCAGCTGGATGGCGCAAGCCGACCGGGGCCTGGCGCAGATCGTTTACGAGTAATAGTGCGCTGGTTTCTGCGCCAGCAGCGTCGTTTTCAATCCCTGAGCCGGAATTCCAGAATCATCGGTGTGGGGACACGCCCATCCACATCGCGGGGCATGGTGCCGGTGCGGATGATGGCCTTGATGACCGCGTCGTCCCATGCCTTGTTGCCGCTGGACTTGACGAGCCGCTGACCGAGAATGGTGCCGTCGGGTGCGGTGCGTACTTCCACCTCGGCTGTGGGGTTACCGATGGCATCGTCAGTGAACACCACGTTGGGTTTGACCTTGGCCCGAACCTTCCCGCCGTAGCTGGCAGACGGCCCGCCAGACTTCTGTGCCGTGCCCTTGGCATCTGCTCCGCCCGTGGCGCCTGCCAGGCCCATCATGCGGTTCAGCGCTTCCTGCCGCTGCCTGGCCAGTGCGGCTTCGGCCTGCTTTTCCTTCGCCTCGTCTTTCGCATCCTGCTTGCGGGCGTCGGCTTTTTTGGCTTCTTCGGCAGCCTTGCGCTTGGCCAGTTCTTCTTTGGCTTTCAGTTCCTTTTCTTTCTTGGCCTGCTCGGCCTTGAGCTTCGCCTGCTTTTGCGCCTCGGCTTCTTTCTGCTGAGCCAGCTTGCGTTTCTTCTCCTGCTCCAGCGCAATCTCGGCGTCGGGCGTGGGCGGAGGCGGAGCGACCTGGGGTTGCGGAGGGATGACCTCGGGCGGCGGTGGTGGCGGGGGCGGTGCTTCGACCACAGGGGGGGCGGCTTCCTGAGGCGTGCTGGACCACAGCTCGGCTTCGAACGCAATGTCCGGATTGCTGCGCTTCCAGTTCAGGCCCCATGTGAGCGCTGCAATCAGCAGCGCGTGCACCACCAGCGCCAGGCCAAACGACCGCAGCGCACCATCGGCGCGGGGCGGGCCAAATTCAAGTCGGTCGGCGGCGCTGGGCATGGTGTGTCAGGGCTTGCGACGGATCATCGGTGAGGGTGCCGCAGCCAGTGCATCACTTTCCGGGCTGCACCGACAGGCCGACACGGGTGACCCCCGCTTCCTGCAGCGCGCCCATGACTTTCACCACCGTCTCATAGCGGATGCTCTTGTCCGCACTGATGACCACCGGCACTGCCTCTGCAGCGGCGGCCTTGACGCCCGGTTCGAACTTGATGACGTCCGCCGCCACGTTGGCCACATTGCTGGGCCGTGCATCGGCCTTGATGCGGATCTGTACCGTTTCGTCCTTCTGGATTTCGATCTGCACCGGATTGGCTGGCTGCCGCGGCAGGTTGGCCTTGCCGACCTTGGGCAGCGCAATCAGGCTGGGCGTGATCAGCGGCGCCGTGACCATGAAGATGATCAATAGCACCAGCATGACGTCGATGAACGGCACCATGTTGATCTCACTGATATTGCGGCGACCCCGGCCGCGGGAGGTGACTGCTGGCATGGCGGCTCCTTTCAGGCTGGCGGACGCCGCGAAGGGCCGCCCCGAGCAAGTCCAGCCCCCTCGGGGGGCAGCGCATTACGCGAAGCGAAAAGCGTGGGGGCTGACATTTTTAATGACCCGATGGGGATTGCGCGCCGAGGTTGCGCTGCAGGATATTGGAGAACTCTTCAATGAATGTCTCCAGCCGGTTCGCCACGCGGTCGATGTCGTGGGCGAAGCGGTTGTAGGCCACCACAGCCGGAATGGCGGCAAACAGGCCGATGGCGGTGGCGACCAGTGCCTCGGCAATGCCGGGCGCCACGGTGGCCAGCGTGACCTGTTCCAGTGCAGCCAGACCGGTGAAGGCATGCATGATGCCCCACACCGTGCCGAACAGGCCCACATAGGGCGACACCGAGCCGACAGTGGCCAGAAAGGACAGGTTGGCCTCGATGGCATCGACCTCGCGCTGGTAACTGGCCCGCATCGCGCGGCGGGCGCCGTCCATCAGGGTGCCGGCGTCGGCGATGCGGCGCTCGCGCAGCTTCTGGTATTCGCGCATGCCACTGGCAAAGATACGCTCCATCGGTCCGGAATATTTGGCGTTCTGCGCCGCGCCGGCAAACAGGTCGTTCAGGCTGGTGCCCGACCAGAACTCGCGGTCAAATGCATCGTTGAGCGTCTGCACCTTCTTGAGCGCCACCACTTTGCGGAAGATGGCAGCCCAGCTGGCAATCGAGACGCCAACCAGCAGTGCCACGACGGCCTGCACGACCCAGCTGGCATTAAGTAGAAGACTGACGATGGAGAGGTCTTGGTTCATGGGGTGGCACTCTGGGGTGGGGACAGACTGTCGAGAATGGATGCAGGGATACGCATGGGCTGGAGAGTGCTTGCATTCACCCACCCAATGCGGATTTTTCCTTCACACAGCATGGGCAGATTTTCCTCCTGGAGAATTTCTGACTGCTCCGTTTTTAATAGCGCTCGCTGCCCGATTATCAATGAAGCACGCCCTTTTTCGATCACGGTGGCGGTAACAATCAGTTCATCGTCAAGACGAGCGGGGCGGTGGTAGCGGAGTTGGGTATCGGTCACGACGAACATGCCACCCACTTCTTCCTTCAGTCGCTGCTGGCCAATGCCCAAAGATCGGAGCCACTCAGTGCGTGAACGTTCAAAAAATTTCAGATAGTTGGCGTAAAACACGATGCCACCCGCATCGGTGTCTTCCCAATACACACGCAATGGCCACTGGAATATGGCCCCCACGCTTTTCACTTCACCTTCGGCTGCGTGTAATGCGCTGCCCCCCGAGGGGGCCGCTGCGCCTGCGGTCTGGCGAAGCCAGTCCCGCGGCTCCTGCTTGATGAAGGAGTCGTCGACGTTTGACTTCATCGATTTCAGATCAGGCAAGAACAGACTCCAAACGGGCGACCACTTCTCTCAACTGCTCCATCGAATTCGCAGTGGAAAAGCGCACAAAGCGTTCAGGTGCAGACTGCCCAAAGTCGCGACCCGGTGTGACGGCGAGGTGAGCACGCTTCATCAGTTCGAACGCGAAATCCCAGCTGCCGCTGACGCCCAGTCGCGCTGCGGCATCGGTGCAGTCGGCGTAGGCGTAGAACGCGCCGTCCGGCATCACGGGGACGGTCAGGCCGAGGCGATTGAGTTCGGGAATGAAGTAGTCGCGCCGCGCCTTGAACTCGGCGCGGCGGCGTTCGTATTCGGCGAGGCTTGCGGGCTCGAAGCAGGCGAGGGCTGCCTGTTGGGCAACCGTGCTGGCGCAGATGAAGAGGTTTTGCGCCATGCGTTCGATCACGGGCGCCAGTGCTTCCGGCAGAACCAGCCAGCCCAGCCGCCAGCCGGTCATGTTGAAGTACTTGCTGAAGCTGTTGATGCTGATGACGCTGTCGCCCAGTCCGCCGGGCATGGCCAGTGCGGAGTGGCCGAAGTGTTCTTCGTAGCTGAGGCCGAGATAAATCTCGTCGATCAGCGTAATGCCGCCTTTGCTGTGCACGAACTCGTGGATGCGCTGCAGCTCCTCTGGCGCAATCGAGGTGCCCGTGGGGTTGGATGGCGAAGCCAGCAGCACGCCGCGGGTGCTTGCGGTCCACGCGGCTTCGACCTTCGCGCGGGTGAGCTGGAAGCGCTCCTCGGCGGTGGTGGGAATCAGCACCGCATTGCCTTCGGCTGCGCTGACAAAGTGGCGGTTGCAGGGGTAGCTGGGGTCCGGCATCAGGATGTCGTCGCCTGCTTCAATCAGTGCCAGGCACGCCAGATGCAGCGCCGCAGAGGCACCGGCAGTGATGATGATGCGGCCAGGCGCCACCTGCGCGCCGAAGCGGCTGGCGTACCAGTCGCTGATGCGCTCGCGCAGCGCCGGCAGGCCCATGGCCTGGGTGTACTGCGTGCTGCCGTCGACGATGGCGCGCGCTGCGGCCTGTTGCACCAGCGGAGGCGCAGTGAAGTCCGGTTCGCCGATATTGAGAAAAATCATTGGCGAGGCGGTGTGGGCGAACTCCTTAGACATGGCCGCCGCCGCCTTGGCCACCTCCATCACGTAAAACGGCTCGATCCGCTCAGCCCGCCGCGCGATCTTCACTGGCGCGCCCTCAGGAACGCGGGCCAGCGTCGGCCGAGCGGGACTTGTCGGCTGCCACTTCAGCCGGGCGCAGCGACGGGGCCAGCTTGTGCAGCACCCCGTTGACGTACTTGTGCCCGTCGGTGCCGCCAAAGGCCTTGGCCAGCTCGATGCATTCGTTGATTACCACGCGGTAGGGCACGTCGAGGCAATGGGTGAATTCGTAGGCGCCAATCCACAGCACGGCGTGCTCGACGGGCGAGATTTCTGCCATGGGGCGGTCCAGCAGCGGGGTGATACCGGCGTCCAGCGTGGTTGCGCCTTCAATGCAGCCGTGCAACAGCGCGTCGTAGTGGGCCGAATCGGCCTTGTGGAAGCCGACCAGGTCGCGTGTGAACGCGTCAATCGCATCCGACGGGTTGCGACCCACCAGGTGCTGATAGAGCGCCTGCAGGGCGAATTCGCGCGCGCGGGTGCGAGCCGATTTATCAGCCGCTTTCTTGACGCCGGTGTCGGTGAGGCCGGTGCGGGTTTGAGGCGGGCGCTTGGCTTTCGCGGTGGTTTTTGAAGTGGGTTCAGCCATGGATGTGCAATCGGTGGGGGAGGCAATGAGTGTGTGCGTACGGCATGGCGTCAATCGGTGTCGGCAAGGTGGCCGGCGGGCTGACCGGTGGGGTCAACCCAGTTCCTCCAAAAGGTTGGCCATTTCGACGGCCACGCGGGCGGCGTCCTGCCCTTTTTCATGCTGCCGGGCCTCGGCTTGTGCGAGGTTCTCCGTGGTGAGAATCGCGTTGGCAATCGGCAGCTGGTAATCCAGCGCCAGTCGGGTGACGGCCGAGCCGCTTTCGTTGGCGACCAGCTCGAAGTGGTAGGTCTCGCCACGGATGATGCAGCCCAGCGCAATCAGCGCGTCGTACTTGCTGCTCTCGGCCATGGCCTGCAGGGCACATGGCACTTCCAGGGCGCCTGGCACCTTCACGTGGGTGATGTTTTTCTCCTGCACGCCCAGCGCCAGCAGCTCGTCGCGGCAGGCGGTGGCCAGTGCATTGGTCACGCTTTCGTTGAAGCGTGCCTGGACAATGCCGATGGACAGCTTGTGGCCATCGAGCTTGTCAGCGGTTCCCTTGTCGGCTCCGAACACGGTGTACTCCCTTTTTCCGGTTTTTATGAAGTTGGTTCAGTCTTTGGTGATGTAGCCCACGATTTCGAGGCCATAGCCCGTCATGCTGGGCATGCGGCGCGGGTTGCCCATGAGGTTCATCCTCAAGGCGCCGCACTCGCGCAGGATTTGCGCGCCCACGCCATAGGTGCGCAGGTCCATGCGGCCCCGTTCGGGTGCCTGGCTGGCGCGTGCGGTTCCCTCAAACTGCGCCAGCAGCTGTGCGCTGCTCTCGCCGCAATTGAGCAGCACGGCCACACCTTTGCCCTCTTTGGCGATGCGTTGCAGGCTTTCTTCCAGGCTCCACGAATGCATGGAACGGCCGGTTTCGAGCACGTCCAGCACCGAGAGTGGTTCATGCACGCGGGCCACTACCGCATCGCCCGGATTCCATTGGCCCAGTACCAGCGCCAGGTGCAGACCCTGGCTGGTCTTGTCGCGGAAGGCGTGGGCGGTGAACTCGCCGAAAGCGGTCTTGAGCGGGCGGCAGCCGATCTTCTCGATCAGCGAGTCGTTGCGGCTGCGGTGTTCAATCAGGTCGGCAATGGTGCCGATCTTCAGGCCGTGCTCGGCGGCAAACACCTGCAGGTCGGGCAGGCGGGCCATGGTGCCGTCGTCCTTCATGATTTCGCAGATCACGGCGGCGGGCGAGCAGCCGGCCATGCCGGCCAGGTCGCAACCGGCTTCGGTGTGGCCGGCGCGCATCAGCACACCGCCATCGACCGCCTGCAGCGGAAAGACGTGACCGGGCTGGACCAAGTCGCTCACCTTGGCGCTCTTTGCGACGGCGGCCTGCACAGTGCGGGCCCGGTCGGCGGCCGAGATGCCGGTGGTCACGCCTTCGGCGGCTTCAATCGAGACAGTAAACGCCGTGGAATGCTTGGTGCCGTTGCGAGTGGCCATGGGTGGCAGCTGCAGCAGCTCGCAGCGCTCGCGTGTGAGGGTCAGGCAGATCAGGCCACGGCCGTAGCGGGCCATGAAGTTGATCGCTTCCGGGGTGACGTGGTCTGCGGCGAGCACCAGATCACCTTCATTTTCGCGGTCTTCCTCGTCAATCAGGATGACCATGCGTCCGGCACGCATGTCGGCCACGATGTCCTCCACGGGCGAGATGGTCGTCGGGGCTGCGGCTACGGTGTGCTGAGTCATGGTTCAGTGCTTCGTTCAATGTGTCGGTGGGGTGGCTGCACCCGCGAGCATGCGCTCGACATAGCGCGCAATCAGGTCGATTTCAAGATTGACCTGCGAGCCGCGCTGCAGGCGACCCAGGGCAGTGTTTTGTACGGTGTGGGGAATAAGGTTGATGCTGACCTCGCAGCCGCCCGCGTGTTCGGCGGTCGCAGCCAGGTCGGTCACACGGTTCACGGTCAGGCTCACGCCATTGACGGTGATCGAGCCCTTGTAGGCCAGATATCTGCCCAGCTCGGCTGGTGCGAGGATGCGCAGTTCCCAGCTTTCGCCCACTTCAGCGAAATGCGTCACCGTGCCGATGCCATCCACATGGCCGGAGACGATATGTCCGCCCAGCCGGTCATGGGCACGCAGCGCTTTTTCGAGGTTGACGGTACCGGTCTCGGCCAGCCCAGTGGTTTTGGCCAGTGATTCGGCAGAAATATCGATGGAGAACTGGCGGTGTGCCAGATCAATGGCGGTGGCCGTCATGCAGGCGCCATTGAGCGCAATGCTGTCGCCCAGGCCCACATCATCAAGGTAACCCGCAGGCGCCTCGATGGTGAGTCGCTTGCCATGGTCTGAAGAGCTGCCCAGGCTGTGGATGGCGACGATGCGCCCCACGCCGGTGATGATTCCGGTAAACATGGCGCTATTTTCGCAGGGAATCGTGACACCGGAGCCGAGAAGGGTCTCGGCAGCGCAAAAGTCCGCAAAAAGGCTGCTAACCGGTGGTGACGCCCTAGAACGGGTCCTTCCCAGCCACCCGGGCGAGGATCCGAAGATCCGGGCCCACGGGTTCGGTGGACCGGAACTCCAGCGCCAGCCCCTCCGTGAGGGCCTGAAGTGGCCCCCAGGCGGCCATGCCTGCGCCGGTGCCAAGCAGGGTGGGTGCGAGGTAAATCAGGAATTCGTCGACCAGCTTCGCACGGATCAGCGAGCCATTGAGCTTGCTGCCGGCCTCGATATGCAGTTCATTGACTTCGCGGCGGGCGAGGTCTTTCATCATCGCGCGCAGGTCCACTTTGCCGTTCGGGTCGGGCAGGCAGGTGACCGTGGCGCCGCGGGCCCTCAGCGCCGCTGACCGGGTGGGGTCATCCATCGCCGTGTAAATCCAGACCGGGCCGCCTGCATCAAAAATCCGGGCGGTGGTGGGCGTCTGCAGCTGGCTGTCCACAATCACCCGGCTGGGTTGGCGGGCGGTCTCGACAAGACGGACGTCGAGTTGCGGGTTGTCTTCCAGCAAGGTGCCGATGCCGGTCAGCACGGCGCTGGCGCGGGCGCGCCAGGCATGGCCATCGGCGCGGGCCTCAGGCGACGTGATCCACTGGCTTTGGCCGTTGGGCAGGGCAGTCACGCCGTCCAGCGAGGCGGCTATCTTCATTCGCACCCATGGCGTTTGACGGACCATGCGGCTGAAAAAACCGATGTTCAGCTCCCTCACGGCCACCGCAGACGGGTGCTCTGGCGGCAGCACCTCTACGTCAATGCCTGCAGCCCGCATGCGCGCAAGCCCCTTGCCGGCCACCAGTGCGTTGGGGTCTTGCTGCACCACCACGGCCCTGGCAATGCCTGCCTCAATCAGCGCATCACAGCAGGGTGGGGTGCGCCCGTGGTGGGCGCAGGGCTCCAGGGTGACGAAAGCGGTGGCGCCGCGAACATCACGCCCTTTGGCGGCTGCGTCGCGCAAGGCCATGACTTCTGCGTGTGCTTCGCCCACTTTCTGGGTGTGGCCCGCCCCCAGGGCTTCGCCCGAAGAGGAGGTGATGAGGCAACCCACCCGGGGGTTGGGGTCGCTCAGGCGTACTGACTGCTGCGCCTGCTCCATGGCCAGCAGGAGGTGGGATTCGTGTGAAAAAGTGGACGCCATGTCACGATTTTTACCATTTGTCTGAAGAACCCTACCAGTTGTCTGCCGGGTCTGGCTGGTTGGTAAATCGCATCGGACACTCCGTGACATGAGAAATTCCGAATTCCCCCAATCCTTGAAAGCAGGCCGTAGACATCGCCGCCATCGGGGTTTTACGTTGATGGAGCTGATGATCACGGTGGCGATCGTCGGCATTCTTTCAGCCATTGCCTATCCCTCGTACACCAACTACATTGCCCGTGCCAATCGGACGGCTGTGCAGAGTTACATGTTCGCATTGAGTAACAAGCAGCAGCAGTACATTCTGGATGCACGTATCTATGCAGCCAACTTGGCTGCGTTGAATGTGACTGCCCCGAAAGAAATCGATGGCAAGTACGTGGTGACGGTAACTTCTGACATGACAGCTACGCCTCCCACATATGAGATCACAGCAACCGCGCAAGGCGGGCAGGCAACGACCGACGCTGCATGTACCCCACTGAAGTTAACCAGCGGCGGCGTGAAGACCCCAGCTGCATCTTGTTGGTAAGAGGTGGTGTCATGAACCGGTCCTCTCACGGATTTACTCTCATCGAGTTGATGACAGTGATCGCGGTGGCCAGTGTGATGATGGCCGTGGGCATTCCGTCGTTCAAGAGCTTTGTCGCTGGCCAGCGTGTGAAGACTGCTACGGGCGAATTCGCAAGTGCGGCCGTGCTTGCGCGGTCAGAGGCCATCAAGCGTAACTCGGAAGTGGGTCTTTTTGCGGCTGATGGTGGCTGGGTTAATGGCTGGAGCGTGAAGGTTGGTACCACTTCGCTGAGTGTGCAGGAGGCCTACCCTGGTGTCAGCATGAGCAGTGTCGTCACTGAGGTGGTTTATCTGGGGAGTGGGCGACTGAAGGAGCAGGCGCTGGCCACAACCCTGCAAGTCAGTGGCGCTGGAACTGATGCTGTGCGATGCGTGGCTTTTGATCTGAGCGGTCTTCCAAAGACACGTCTCGGAGCGTGTTCATGAGCGATAGAGCTCTCCATCCCCGTATTCCTCAGACCCAGAGGGGGTCCAGTCTGATCGAGGTACTTGTCACGATGGTCATCCTCATGCTCGGCCTTCTTGGGCTCGTTGGGCTTATGGTCCAAAGTCAGCGTTCTCAGCTGGAGTCCTATCAGCGGGTGCAGGCTGTGGTGGTGGTTCAGGATATGGTTAACCGTCTTAATGCCAATCGCAAGGCAGCCGCTTGTTATGTGGTAACCACTGAGGCGGATGGCACCCCCTACATGGGGACTGGTTCAACGGTATCGCCAGCCTGCACGTCTGCAACCGCAGAACAGAATGCGCTTGCAGTTCAGGACTTGACGGAGTGGAACAATTTGCTGCTTGGAAGTGCAGAGAAGATCGGCTCCGACGATGTCGGAGCCATGATCGGCGCGCGCGGATGTGTCAGATTGATTTCAGCGGGCGTGTACGAGGTCAGCGTGGTCTGGCAGGGTACTGGAAAAACAGTAGCGCCTGCAGGCGTCACGTGCGGTACAGATTTGTATGGAGATGAGACCCAGCGTCGTGCCGTATCTGTGCCTGTTCAAATTGCCAGCCTCAGCTGAGCGAATATTTCATGATTTCCTCTTTACGTTCCGCTGTTGTCCATAACACCCCGCGTCGGCACAAGCAGCGTGGCATGACCTTGGTCGAGTGGATGATCTCGCTGACGATAGGACTGATTCTGCTGGCGGGGTTGACTGCGCTCATTGCGCAGCAGAGCAGTACCCAGGCCGAGCTCGAGAAATCGAGTCGGCAGATAGAGAATGGGCGCTACGCAATGCAGCTACTTAGCGAAGATCTTCAGTTGGCGGGTTACTACGGCGAGTTTTCTGCTGTATCCGGATTAACGGTACCGACTACGATGCCGAATCCGTGTCTCGTGGCTTCGGCAGATCTGTCCAGTGCCATGCCTTTCTCAGCTCAGGGATACAACTCCCCGGGGAGTACTTTGGATGCTGCATTCGCTGACTGTCCGCTGCTTGCTGCCAATCACATGGACGGTACTGACATTCTGGTTGTACGTCGTGCAGATACGGCTGTAGTCACCGGAGCATTAGTGCCGGGCCAGGCCTACTTTCAGGCGGGTTTGACCGCTTCAGGGCTTGAGTTCAGTCGCGTTGTTTCTGTTGCGACCAGCACGGCTGTTGACACAGCTGTGTTCACGCTCAAGCAGAAGGATGGGGCTACAACGGCTGCACTGCGAAAGTATCTGGTACACATTTACTTCATAAGCCCTTGCAGTGTCCCCACTTCCGGCTCGATCTGCTCTGCGGCCAATACCGACGATGGCGGTCTTTCCGTTCCGACGCTCAAGCGTATGGAGTTATCGGTACAAGCGGGCGTCACCAAATTCGTGACCACTCCCCTGGTTGAGGGTATCGAGAAGATGCAACTGGATTATGGATTTGACACTACAGGTGATGGTGCGCCAGACAGCTATGCGACGGACGCCGCCACCATAGCAGCGTGGGCTGATGTGGTGGCAATACGTGTCAATCTCTTGGCCAGGAATAACGAGCGATCAGCAGGCTATCAAGACACAAAGACCTATACCCTGGGTCTCGATGGCACCACAACTGCAACAAATGATGCATTCAAGCGACGTGTATTCAGCCAGCTGATTCGCCTTGTAAACCCCAGCTCACGGAGAGAACAGTGAAGCGCTATCAGGCACAGATGGGATCGACTTTACTTATCAGCATGATCATGCTGGTTGTTCTGACATTACTGGTTGTTTTCAGCCTCAAGTCAGGCAATATCAATCTCCAGATAGCAGGCAATATGCAGTCTCAGGCAGAGGCATCTGCTGCTACCCAGGAAGCCATCGAAAAGGTGATTGAACAGATCAAGGTAACGGACGACTTGAGCTTGATTGCTGAACAGACCATCGTCGTGACTACCGGGCCAGTCACTTACAGCGTAGTCGTACAGCCCATGAATAAGTGTCTTGTGGAGGTTCCGATTCTGAATTCTTCGCTGGACCCCACGCAGGCCAACGATGTGGCGTGTTTTGAAGGTGCTGATGGTGACAACGCCATCAAGGCCGATGGCACCATGGTTTCCAAACCGTCTGCATGCAAACAGCAGCAATGGGATATCGAAGCTAACGTCACCAACACCTCGACGGGAGTGACGACCGGTCAGGTGCAGGGCATATCGATCCGGGTTCCGTCCACAGTCAATTGCACCTGACGCACCCAACTTATACAGGTTCCTGGAGTCAGCACCATGAAAAAACTTCAACTCTTTGTTATTTGCTTGATCACCTGCCTGTTTGGTGCGTCTTTTCTGGTTCACGCTGAGGATATTGACGTTTATGCAGACAACAGCAGCGAAACGGGTGTACCCAACGTTCTACTGATTCTGGACAATGCGGCGAATTTCTCAGCCAGCGCGGCGAGTTGTACCTATTCTGACGGCACGGCACCATCGCTCAATGGCACTGCAGGGGGCATTGAGCAGTGCGCC
>CALSAU010000012.1:0-14202 GCA_943372985.1 Polaromonas sp. YR568
GAACATCTCCGCCGTCCAGCGACCAATGCCGCGGATGGCCACCAGTTCGGCAATGATGGCCTCGTCGTCCATCGACTCCCAGTCCCGCACATGCACGGTGCCAGAGTCAAAATGAATCGACAGGTCCACCAGATACTCGACCTTGCGGGCGCTCAGACCAGCGGCCCGCATGTCATCCACTTTCAAGCGCAGCACGTTCGCTGGCGTCATCTTCTTGGGCAAGGCCTCGAAGCGGTGCCAGACCGTCTGCGCCGCCTTCACGGAAATCTGCTGGCCCACAATGCTGCGCGCCAAGGTGCTGAAGGCATCGCCCCGCGCCTGCAGGCAGGCGTCGCCAAACTGCGGAATCAACCGCTTCATCACCCGGTCTTTTTTGGCCAGATGCCGGCAAGCGTCTGCCCAGTACGCCGGCATGGGCGCTGGCGCATCTGCCACCTCCACTTCGGCCAGCTCGGTGCTGGCGGGACCGGTTTTCACTATTTTTTTCACGGCAGCGATGTCCTGGCCGCAGGCACCCGGCACAGCCGGTCGATGTCACGACTCACGTCTGGACCTCCCACGTGGTGCCTTGCGGCGAATCCTTGAGCACAATGCCGCGGGCCAGCAAGTCCTGGCGGATGCGGTCCGCTTCAACAAAGTTTTTCGCGACTTTGGCGGAGGCCCGCTGCGCAATCAGCTTCCGAATGGAGTCTTCGTCTAGTCCCGCGCCTGCTTGCAAATAGGCCATTGGGTCTTGCTGAAGAAGCCCTAGCACTGCGCCCAAGGAACGCAACTGGCTAACCCTTTTTTGAATAAAAGCCAACATCTCCCGATCTGAAGGGCGTTGATTTGGTCCCTTATGAACAAAATCATTTCTTGCAGTGCCGATGTCCCGAGCAATTTCAAAGAGTATGGCGATCGCCTGCGGAGTTGAGAAATCGTCATCCATCGCCTCGATGAATGCGTCTACAAGATCATCTTGATCGACCTTCAAATCAGTTATCAACCTTACCGCGCCCACTACTTGAAACGCACTCAGGAGCGAGTCGCCCACAGAAAGCGCGGTGTACAGCCGCTTGAGCGCGTTGCGGGCGTCGTCGAGGTGCGCATCGCTGTAATTCAGCGCGCTACGGTAATGGGCGCGGACGATGAAAAAGCGCACCGTCTCGGCATCGTATTTGGCCAGTACGTCGCGGATGGTGAAAAAATTGCCCAACGACTTGGACATCTTCTCGTTGTCCACCCGCACAAAGCCGTTGTGCACCCAGAAGCGGGCCAGCGGCTTGCCGTTGGCGCCTTCGCTCTGGGCAATCTCGTTCTCGTGGTGCGGGAACTGCAGATCGGCGCCGCCGCCGTGGATGTCAAACGTCTCGCCGAGGGTCTGGCAACTCATGGCCGAGCACTCGATGTGCCAGCCAGGGCGGCCGGCCCCGTAAACACTGTCCCACTTGGCGTCATCGGGCTCGCTCTCCTTGGCGGACTTCCAGAGCACGAAGTCCAGCGGATCGTCTTTGCCTTCCAGCACTGCCACCCGTTCGCCAGCGCGCAGCTCATCTAGCGACTTGCCAGACAACTTGCCATAGCCAGGAAACTTGCGCACGGCGTAGTTCATGTCACCGCTGGAGCCCCGGTACGCCAGACCCTTTTGCTCCAGCGTCGCGATCATGGCCAGCATCTGCGACACGTACTCGGTGGCCCGCGGCTCCAGACTCGGGGGCTCGATGCCCAGCGCGCCGATGTCCTGGTGCATGGCCGCGATCATCTCGTCCGTCAGCGCGCGAATGGTGATGCCGCGCTCCACCGCACGCTTGATGATCTTGTCGTCGATGTCGGTGATGTTTCGCACATAGGTCACCTTCAGGCCACTGGCCTTGAGCCAGCGCTGCACCACGTCAAAGGCCATCATCATGCGGGCATGCCCGATGTGGCACAGGTCGTAGATCGTCATGCCACACACATACATGCGGACATGACCGGGAATCAGCGGAGAAAAATCTTCCACGTCACGCGTCAGCGTGTTGTAAATGCGAAGGCTCATGAATGAAGTGTGGCGGTCCGGCCGGGGGCCGTCCGGCGCAGGATATGCAAAGGTTATCTCACGGAGATCAGGGTCAGACAAGGGCCATTGGGCGTATGCAACAACAGGTGTCTGCAAACTGCAGCCGGGGCCGGGCATCAGCGCCGCAGCATCGCTTGGCTGCCTCGGAACTATACCCCCTCAGTTACAATCAGGCAGTATACCGAGAGGTCAGTCGTGAGCCGTACGGGGCGGAAATCAAGAGAAATCGCCGAAACGTCCCGCACGCAACCCGCTGCGCCCAAGCCCGCTTCGGACTGCTCTGGCAAACCTCTCCCGCTACCCTGATGATGACGTGACACCGCAACGCCAAAGCATCGAGCCCAGGCACTGAACAGACAGCACACCATCTTTCGAGAGCATCCATGCGCACTCCCGCTATCGCCCCCCGCCTCCTTCTTGCCATCTGGTGCCCGATCGCGCTCTTGGCAGCACTGGGCACAACTGCCGCCCGGGCCGACGACTATGCCGATGTCAACCGTCTGATGCGCGCCGGCCAGTCGGCCGAGGCGATGGTCAAGGTCGATCAGTACCTGGCCAGCAAACCGCGCGATCCGCAGATGCGGTTTCTCAAGGGCGTGATCCAGACCGAAGCGGGCCGGGCCAGCGAGGCCATCACCACCTTCACCAAAATCACCGAAGACTATCCGGAGCTGCCGGAGCCGTACAACAACCTCGCAGTGCTGTACGCCAGTCAGAACCAGTACGACAAGGCACGCGCCGCGCTGGAAATGGCGATTCGCACCAACCCGAGCTACGCCACCGCCCACGAGAACCTCGGCGACGTGTACGCAAGGCTGGCCAGTCAGGCCTACAGCAAGGCGCTCCAATTGGATGGCGCCAACACCGGCATCCCGCCCAAGCTGTCACTCATTCGCACCCTCTTTTCAGTGGACTCCAAAGCGCAAGCCAAGCCAGCCAGCGGGGCACAGGCTTCAGGGCCCGTGACGGTGGCGCCGCCAGCCGCCACACCGGCGGCCAAACCTGCAGCCACGGCACCTGTGGCGCCCGCGCCTTCCGCCGCACCGGCTGCAGCACCTGCAGCACCGACAACCAAGGCGCCCGCCACAGAGCCAACGAAAGCTGCGCCGGGCTCCGAGAAAGAAGTCGAAGCCGCTGTCCGCGCCTGGGCCGATGCATGGGCGGCCAAAGACATGCCCGCCTACCTCGCCAGTTACAGCGCCAGCTTTGATCCCCCCGGCAACATGGACCGCAAGGCATGGGAGCAGGACCGTCGCCTGAAGATCACCGGCAAATCGCGCATCACCGTCAAGCTATCCAACCTGAGCGTGTCCGTCCAGGGCAATAGGGCCAGTGCGAAGTTCAAACAGGACTACAGCGCGGACACCCTCAACATCTCCAGCCGCAAGACGCTGGAGCTGAGCAAAAACGGTGCGCGCTGGCAAATCGTTCGCGAATCCACCGGTGGTTGATGGATCGCAGGTCAGCTGAACGCTCTGACAAATGAGGACTATGCCGGGCTCTGTGCTGAAGATCGGCCTGTGGACGTTGGCTTGCGTTGCCCTGCCGAGCGGCTGGCCCGCCCAGGCCCTGGCGGCGCAAGCTGAAAAGGCCCAGACTCCGGCGCGCAAATCGCAGACTGCCGCACCGCGCACCGCTGCTGTTCGTGACGGCGAAGCGGAGGCTCGGCTCATCGAGATTTACCGCCTCATCGGGCGGTCGGCCAACCGTGAAGCCCTCAAGCAGGCCGAAGGCCTGGTCAAAGACCACCCGAACTTCCAGCTGGCGCAGCTTGTCTATGGCGATTTGCTGGCAGGGCAGGTGCGGCCCGTCAAAACCCTTGGAGATGTTCCGGAAGGTGAAGCGCGGGCCGCTGCCCCGGTACTGGCAGACCTGCGCAAGGAATCCCAGCAGCGGCTGCGTGCGCTGCGCGAGCGCCCTGCCCCCGGCCTGGTGCCCTCGCAGTTCCTGGCGCTGTCGCCACAGAACAAACATGCCATTGCAGTGGACGCCTCAAAGTCGAGGCTGTACCTGTTTGAGAACAGCACTACCGGCCTCAAGCTGGTCGCCGATTACTACATCTCGGTCGGCAAGCTGGGCACCGAGAAAGCCGTTGAGGGTGACCAGCGCACCCCGCTGGGTGTGTACTTCATCACCAGCAACCTCAACCCGCGTTCGCTGAAAGACTTCTACGGCGCCGGTGCGCTGCCCATCAACTACCCCAACCAGCTCGACGTCAAGCGCGGCAAGACCGGCAGCGGCATCTGGCTTCACGGCACGCCGCCCGACCAGTTCTCGCGCGCGCCGCAGGCCAGCGATGGCTGCGTAGTGCTGGCCAATCCGGACCTCGAGCGCATCATCAGGACGGTGGAGGTGCGCAGCACGCCTGTCGTGATCTCCCAGAGCCTGAAGTGGGTCCCGCCCCAGTCCCTGAAGGCCGAGGTGCAGTCGTTTGAGGAAGCCCTGAAGGGCTGGCACACCACGAAATCGAGTGGCGATATCAGCAAGCTCACTGCGTGGTACACGCCGGACTTCACCAGCTACGGCAAAACCTTCGCCCAATGGACGCCCACACTGCAAAGCGAGCTCAAGCAGGTCGGCAACCGGGGTACCCAGATCAAGGATGTGTCCTATCTGCGCTGGACAGACACTGCAGACACCATGGTGGTAACCTTCGGCGAAGTCGCCAAGGGCTCCCGTACCGGGCTTACCAAACGGCAGTACTGGGTGCGCCAGGGCACGCAGTGGAAAATCTTTTTTGAAGGCACGCTTTGACATGATGGCCAACTCGCTGAACGCCTCTTCACACCCGCACAACGCCCCTGCCCTTGATAGACACGGCGCAGTGGAGTGCGCACGCCGCCAGTTCCTCACTGGCTTTGGCACAGCGCTTGCCTGCCTCATGCTGGCTGCAGCCCCGTTGGCCATGGCCCAAACCACTGCATCAACGCCGCAAGTGAAGTTCTCCACCAGCCAAGGCGACTTCGTCGTGGAGCTCTACGCGGACAAAGCACCCAAAACGGTAGCCAACTTCCTGCAGTACGTGAAAGACAAGCACTACGAAGGCACGATCTTTCACCGCGTCATCAGCAACTTCATGATTCAGGGTGGCGGTTTTGATGCCAGCTACACCGAAAAGAAAACGCGCCCCCCCGTCCCCCATGAGGGCCGCGAGGCGCTGAGCAAAGGCGGTCCGAAGAATGTCACCGGCACTCTGGCCATGGCGAGGACAAGCGACCCGCAATCTGCCACAGCCCAGTTTTTCATCAATGTGCAGGACAACGACTTCCTGAACCCAACGCTGATTCCACCCGGTGACCCGGTGCCGCGCTTCGAATACCAGGGGCGCACCTACGAAAACGTCGCGCGGGCCCAGCTGCTGAATGCGCCGCAGCTCTACGGCTACACCGTGTTTGGCAAGGTCATCAGCGGGATGGATGTGATCCAGGCCATCCGGACGGTGCCTACCGGTGCAGGTGGCCCCTTCCCGACCGACGTGCCCAAGACACCGGTTGTCATCAAATCTGCCACCCTGCTCAATCCCTGAGCACTTCCCTTCACCTCTTCACTTTTTCACTGGAACCCCATGAGCAACCCCAAAGTCGAACTCCACATTGCAGGCCACGGCGTCATCACGCTGGAACTGGATGCTGCCAAGGCACCCAAGACCGTCGCCAACTTCCTGAGCTATGTGAACAAGGGCCACTACAGCAACACCGTGTTTCACCGCGTGATCCCCGGCTTCATGGTGCAGGGCGGCGGCTTTGAAGTGGGCATGAAACAAAAGCCCACCGATGGCGAGATCGAAAACGAAGCCAACAACGGCCTGAAGAACGACAACTACACCGTGGCCATGGCGCGTACCAATGCGCCGCATTCGGCCAGCGCGCAGTTCTTCATCAACGTCTCCGACAACGGCTTCCTCAACCACACTTCGCCCACGCCTTCCGGCTGGGGCTACGCAGTGTTTGGCAAGGTGATTTCGGGCACCGAGGTGGTCGACAAGATCAAGGCCGTGAAGACCGGCCGTAAAGGCTTTCACGACGACGTGCCACTGGAAGATGTGGTCATCGAGAAAGCCGTGGCGCTGGCCTGACGCGCCGCATGCGCGTGCAGGCCTCTCTTTCCCACCTCTGGCACTGAACAGCAGTGCCGCACGCCATAAGCACGCCTGCCGCGCCGCCTGTGATCCAGTCGCTGGAGGCACCCGCCACCTGGCGCACTGTGGACTTCATTTCCGACCTGCACCTGCAGTCTGGCGATGCTGCTACCTTCGCGGCCTGGCAGCACTACATGGAGAGCACGCCGGCAGATGCGGTGTTCATCCTCGGCGATCTGTTCGAGGCGTGGGTGGGCGACGATGCCGCCGGCGCCGACCTGAGCCTGCCGGCCACCTCTTTTGAAGGCCAGTGCGCACGCCTGATGGGGCAAACTGCCGGGCGTCTGGCGCTGTACTTCATGCACGGCAACCGTGACTTCCTCGTCGGGCGCCATCTGATGGACCTGTGCAACGCCAGCTTGCTGCAAGACCCTACGGTGCTGGTGTTTCCAGCCACGGCGCAGCGCCGCTGGCTGCTCTCGCATGGCGACGCACTGTGCCTTGACGACGCCGACTACCTGCAGTTCCGGGATCAGGTGCGCAGTCCGCAGTGGCAAACCGCCTTTCTGGCCAAACCGCTGGCAGAGAGGCAAACCATTGCCCGCCAGTTGCGGCAGCAAAGCGAGAGGGCCCATGCACAACGCCGTACTGCCGGTACGCCGGAAGTCGACGTGGACACAGCTGCCGCGCGCCAGTGGCTGCACGCCGCTGATTCGCAGGTGCTGATTCATGGCCACACCCACAAACCGGCCGTTCATGACCTGGGGCAAGGCATGGCGCGCATTGTGCTGAGCGACTGGGACGCTGCTGCCACGGTTCCGCGCGCGGAGGTGCTGCGACTGACCGTCGACGGTCTCAAACGCATTCCCCTGCTGTGATCCGGCCATGCTGAACTGGCTCAAAAACCTCGGCCGTGCGGCCCAACCGAATGCCTCGGCATCCAAAAGTGCAATACTCGAGCAGCTCTGGCTCGACACGATGCTGCAATACCCCTTTCTGGCCCGTCGCCCCGTCGCTGATCTGCAGCAATTGCGGGGCCTCGTGGAGCGGTTTTTGAAACGCAAGGAATTCACTGGCGTCAACGGTTTGGTCGTGACCGACGCGATGGCTGTGGCGATTGCAGCGCAGGCCTGCCTGCCAGTGCTTCATCTGGGCCTTCGCTGGTATGACGGGTTCACAGGCATCGTGGTTCACCCCGGCCCGATGGTGGCCCAACGTGAAGTCACCGACCACACCGGAGTTGTTCACCGCTACCGCGAAGTGCTGCAGGGCGAGGCCATGCAGGACGGGCCGGTCACCCTGAGCTGGGAGCACGTGGAGGCCGCCGGTGCGTCGGCCGAGGGCGGACACAACCTGGTGATTCACGAGTTCGTCCACAAGATCGACATGCGCGATGGCGAGGCCGATGGCTGCCCGCCGCTTGCCACCCGACGCTCACAGTCCGACTGGCATGAAACCATGCAGCCAGCCTACGACGCGTTCTGCGAGAAAGTGGCCATGGCCCAGCGCTTCGGTGCCGAGGCACCCTGGCTCGATGCCTATGGCGCCACCTCACCGGCGGAGTTTTTCGCAGTGACCAGCGAAGCCTACTTTGTGAACCGCGAACGTTTCACGCTAGAGTTTCCGGCGCTGACGGTGCTGTTCGACAAGTTCTTCCTCGTCCGTCGCACCTGAGCGTGGCGCTCTGGAGCGGCACCCGAGAGTGCCGCCCCGAGGAAACCCGCTCAACGCTTGAGCAACACCTTCAAAGCGTTTTGTACGCGGCGTGCATGGGCCGCATCAAACGGGCTGCCCAGCACCTGCGCGACGTCTTCGCCCCAGGTCTCTGAAGGTGCAGGTGCGTTGCGCCGGGTCAGCAGTTGCAACTGCAACATGCGGCGCGCACTGAGCTGATCGGCCGGCGTGGGCACATCGGCGGCGATCTCCATGCGGAGCAGCGACTCGGCAGCGTCCTTGCCGGCAGGTGCACTGACGGCCTGAACCCAGCGACTGCGCACCGCTGGCGTGACTTGCTTGCCGAGTTCCTGAACACCGGGCAGTTGCGCCGGGTCGCGCTTTTCCCATGCGGTGACGAGATGGGTCAGCACCTCACCATGCGCCTGCATCGCCAGCTTTTTCAACGCCAGGTTGGCGGCCTCGAAGGCTTCGCGCTGGGCACGGAATGCGGCATCACCCAGACGCGGGCCGCGCTCCTCAAACGCGGGGCGGTCGCTGCGCGGACCACGCTCGTCACGCCCGCCGCGTCCTTCGCGTTCCGGGCGATAGGGCTCGAACTTGTTGTCGGTGGTGCCGCGCGGACCACCGGGCTTGCTGCCAGGGCGGGCGTCCTTGCGGTCGCCGAACTTGCCACCACGGCCAGCCGCTGCAGGTTCTGCCTTGCGCATGCCGGGGCGGTCATCGCCACGCATGGCGACCACTGGTTTGGCCGCTGGTTTTGGCGGAGCAGCTGGGACTGGAGCTTCGGCTGGCGTCTCTGGTGCTGTCTCTGCGGTAATCGCTGCAGTCGTCTCTGGTGCGGCTTCGCCGGCTTCGGCCACAGCTTCAGCAGCAGGCGCCTCAGCAGATGCAGAGGCAGATTCGGCTTCTGCAGCCACGCCCGCCTCAACCGCAGGTGCCTCCAGTGCAGGTGCTGGTGCGGCAGCGGGTACCGGCACCTTGCCTTGCACGATGGCTTCAAGTGCCTTGGCAGCCGCATGAATTTTCTGCGCATCGCCAGTCGCCGTGGCCGCAGCCACTGCCTTGGACGCCTCCAGCACCATGCGGTCGTACTCTCCCAGAACCGCAGCAGCCTTTTCGCGCTCGGCCGTCTTGCGCTGGAAAGCGTCGTCAATCGGCTTGCGGAACGCGTCCCACATTTTCTGTTCCAGCTTGCGCTCAATCGGCACGGCTTGCGCCTCATGCTGCCAGCGCTGCTGCAGAGCCTTGACCGCGTCAATGCGCAGCACTGGCTCGGCACCTAGAGCCTGCGCCTCTTCAATCATGGCTTTGCGGCGCGCCGTGCTGTCGTGGCGCGCTGCAGTCAGCGGTGCATCGGCGGCATCCATCGCCGCTTTCCACTGGGGCTGGATTTCAGCGAACGCTTTTTCACCCAGATGACCGGCTTCGCGCCATTTCTCCACGAAACCGTTGAGGCTGCGGATGTGGTGCTTCCAGTCGGTATTGGTCTTGTGCGCTTCGGCCCAGGCCAGCACTTCGTCAATCAGCGCACGGCGCTCGGCCTTCACGGCTTCGCTTTGTTCCTTGACCTTCTCCAGCCAGGCTTCAACCACCTTGTGTGCTTCATTGCAGGCGTCATCGAAACGCTTCCACAGCGCGTGGTTGGGTGTGCCGCCCTGGTCGCTGGTTTTCCACTGTTCGCGCATGGCGCGCAGCGCTTCCTGCTGTTTGCGGCCGCCCAGTGGCTTGGCCACCAGCGCCTCTGCCTTGCCCACCAGTTCCTCGCGGATCTGGTCGGCGCGCCAGCGCTGCCAGCCTTCCAGTTCGCCCGCTGCCGTCAGGGCCGCGTGGGCGGCGGCTTCGAGCTTGCTGTCGATGTGGCGAATGTTTTCCTTCAGGGCCTGGCGCAGCTCGGCGGCCACCTTGGGGGTGGACTTGCCGTGGCCTTCAGTCACCTCGTGTTCGAGTTTGGCGAGGGCCGCCTGCACGGCAGCGGCGGCCTTTTCACGCATTTCTTTCAGTACGGCCGGGTCCATGCGGGCTTTGGGCGCACGGGCCGCAGCCTCGCCTTCCACCGGAGCCACGCCGCGTGCAACACGCAACTCGTCAGCCCACACCGGAACCGCTGGCAGAGGCGCAGCCGTGTCTTCAGCGGCCTTCACAGCCTGGGCCAACGCGCCCTGGAACGCTTCCCACACGGCCAGCAACTGGGCACGTGAGGCGTCAAGCAAGGGCGGGAATTTGGCGTCCACGCTGGCCCAGTTCGCGTCTGCAGTCACCTCATCAGCCTGCGCCTGCCAGTGGGTCACATCGGCGCGCAGGGTTTCAAGGGCGGCTTCCGCTTCGCGCCAAGGTTTGATCGACAGCACTTCAATGCGCTGGGCGATCAGCACGGCGGCCTCTCGCTGCACCTGGGTGCGGTGCTGCAGGTCTTCGATGGTTTTCACACGCTCGGCCAGCTGCACCTTGAGGCCAGCCAATGGCTCGCGCGACAACGGCGCGCCCGCCTTCGCAGCGTCACGCTGCCAGGCCAGCGCATCGGCCAGGTTCAGCTTCGACAGGGCCAGCAGGGCGTTGGCCTTTTCAGCCCATTCGGCGGCAACCGCCTCCTGACCCTTGCTGCGCTTGAGCTCGTCGAGCTTTTCTTTCAGCGGCTTGGCAGCGCCCTTGTCGCGATTGGCGAGTTCCTTGTAGACCTCGGCCATCTGCTCGGCAGACGGCTCGCCGGCCAGCCACTGGCGAATGCGGGCTGCACGCTCACCCGATGTGGGCGCAGAAAAGGCGCCGCCCGTGATGCCGTCCAGCGGATGCGCGTCAGCGCCTTTGGCTCCACCGGGTTTGGTGGCTGGCGCTGGAGAGGTATCGGCTTTGGAAGATTTGGACATGGGGAAACGCAGCATAAAAAAGTGAAATTCAATCGGAACGGAAACAATCAAAAGCGCGTCGGTGCGTCAAGACGATGACGCGCGGCGGGCCGGTACGCTCACCCGCCCCGGGCAGGCAAACGATCACAGACTGTGGATGGACATGGAAGCAGCGCTGGCGTGCACCGCCAGCAGCTCCGCTGCCCGACTTCACGGGCAAGCCGGGCAATCCAGCTATTTTCGCTGTTTTTATGGCATCGCCAAATTGAGCTCGGCGCGGGGCGTCCATTTGGCTTCGGGTGGCACCGCTTTGGCAGCCCCGAGGAAGAGCCGCGCCGGCGGCAATTCGCGGCTGGCAAGGTAGTCCTTCACGGCCACACCGCGCTGCACCGCCAGCTCGCGCATGGCGTCGTCGTTCACAGTGATGCTGGCCATCAGCAGTTTTTCCATCTCGGGCACCGGCAGGTCTTTGGCCAGGCCGATCAGGTTGCGCGGCTTCGGCATGTCGGCGCGCTTGTAGACCTCCTTGAGCAGCGCGGGGTACTCATCGGCGCTGACGGTCACGTTTGCCGAGGTGGTGCCGCCCTCCTTCACGGTGCTGCGGCGCTTCTCGGCGCGCACCAGTGCATCCAGCCGCTCCCGCTTGAAGCCTTCGCGCTCCACCTCGACACTGCTGGTGCCCACCACGGTGAGTTGCAGCGAAGGGCGGTCCAGCAGTGCCTTGGCCACCTTGTCGAGCCCTGCCTTGGCCTCGGCCGACAGCTGTGCGCTGCCGGCTGCAAAGGAGACGATGCTCAGCTCATCGCCGCCGCCCCCGAACGCGCTGGCCAGCAGACTGAACGGCGCCGTGATGGCTTTGACGATCACGTTGATGATGACCTTGATGATGATGGGCCCCAGGCTGAACTGCGGGTCGTTGAGTGAGCCGCTGATCGGCAGGTCAATGTCGATGACGCCGTTGCGGTCGGCCAGCAGCGCCACCGCCAGCTTCACTGGCAAACTGCCCGGTGCGCCTTCGACCTTGTCGCCAAAAGCGAGCTGGTTCAGGATGACCTTGTTCGTAGCGGTGAGCTGTCCGTCGGGCTTGATGAGATAGCTGACATCGACACTCAGCTTGCCACGGTTGATGCCATAGCCTGCGTACTTCACCGAATACGGCGAGAGCGGCGGCAACTCCAGATCGCGCACCTTGCCCTTGATGTCCAGCGCCAGCGGTGTGGCCAGCGGATTGAGCTTGCCCAGACTTTCGAGCGAGGCGGTTCCTTCGGCGCGGCCCCGCAATTCGAGGTCAGCCATCTCGGGGACGGCCGGCCCGGTGCCCGTGGAAGTGGCCGAAGGCACTGACGAGAACGCACTGAGCTTGCCGGTGAGATCGCTCAGGTCTGCCGAGTAATTCGGTTTGACGAAGCGGTCGGAGAACAGCACCTTGCCGTTGATGAGGCTCATCGGGCCGAATCGGATCACGGGCTCAAGTCCACTGCTTGCCGCCGATACTGGTGCCGCAGCCCGGGCTGTCGATACCGGAACAGGCAACGTGGCAACCGGCGCAGCGACCGATGGCGTCGCAGGCTTTCTGACCAGGTCCTGCAGGTTGATGCGGCCGTCGGGCAGCACGATCACGCGGGCAAAAAAGTCGGTGATCACGGTCTCCTTGACCTCCACCACGGTGGCCTTGGCCGGCTCGACGGCCACATCCACACCGCGCAGGTTGAGCGCCTTCCACGCCAGCAGATCTTCACTGGGTGCCAGCGTGTTGGCCCGAAACTCCTCCAGCGCGACATTGCCCGCCACCCGGGCCTGCGGTCCTTTGGGCGTTTGGCGGTACGACACCCTGCCCTTGAAACTGGCATCGGCGCGGAGCAGTTCGATGTTGACTGCATCGGCGAAATAGGGCTCAAAGGCCTGCACTGGCAGGCGGTCCACCGCGAGCTGGCCCTGCGCCTGAAGAGGCAGCAGGCCCAGCGTGCCATTGAAATCCACCTTGCCCGGCTCGAAACGGCCGGTCGCCAGTCGCAGCGAAGCCACCAGCGGCATGGGTTTGGCCGCCTGCGCCTGTTGGCCGGGTCTCTCGTCCAGCACCAGCGCACCCAGTCGGGCCTGTGCACCACTGACCTCAAACGCAACCGGCTTGGCGCCGGACTTGTCAGAGAACGACATCGCGCCGCCCCGCAATTGCACCTCACTGATCGCCACGGCCCAGCTGGGCGCCGAGGCGCGAGTGGCCTCGGTGGTTTTGGGTGGCGGTGCAATGACTGGCGTATCGGGCGGCGTACCGGCCACGCCCCTACCCATTGGTGATTTGGGTGGTGCGACCAGCCAGCGTTCATACATCCAGCGCTTGTCGGCGCCCCGGTCCACCAGCGCCCGCGGCTGGGTCAGTTGCAGCGAAGCAGCCTTGAAGGTCTTGCCGTTCACATCCACCTCGGCCTGTGTCAGCTCGACACGTTTGACCGACACAACAGACGTCCGGCCCTCGGCCAGTTGCACATCGCTCAGGGCAATCTGCGGCGCCGTGATCTGCAGCCGCTGCGCCTGATCGCCGCGAGCGGCCTGCCAATTCACTGCCAGTTCAGCGTCGAGCTGGCCGTTAAGGGCTGGCAGCAGAAACTGGCCTACGTATTTGGCCGCCATGTTCAGAGGCCACGCTGCGAGCGTGGCCGTGGCTTGCGCCACCTGGTCAGTGGCCGTGCCGCGAAAGCTCAGCCGCGCGGGCGGTGCGGGCGACTCACCGGGCGCTGCCATCGCCCTGGCTTTTTTCGCATTGGTGACCCCGGGTTTCGTGTTGGCTTGACCCGCTTTCTCCTCGGCAGGAGGTGCCAGGTTGGCTGAGCCGTCAAACTGCAACGGCGCATTGGCCGCAAACGGATACGCCAGGGCCGACGCGTTGAGCGCAACATCGGCCAGACGAATCATGGCCGGGGCTGCAAGGCTCTCATCACGCCAGCTGAGTTGTCCGCCTTGTACCGTCATGCGGGCCATTTCGACCCGCCATGGCCGAGTGGCCACCTGACTCGGCGCCGGGGGAGCGCCTTTGGAGAGCGGCAAGACATTGAGCTGCCCTGCCCGGTTTCGGCGCAGCTCAATCACTGGCTGCGACAGCTCCACCGCAGAGAGTTTGACCACCTGCTCCAGCGGTCGCACGTCGCCCATGACGATGTGCAGACGCTCAAAACGCAGCAGGTCGTGGTTGGCAACGGTGTCGGCCGTCGCCCGAGAGGCTTTGGTAGTCGTGATGGCGGGCACGGTGTCCAGAATCCGCACCCGGTTGGCCGTGACCGTGCCGGAGACGCGAACCACCGTGTCAGGGGCCTGCTCGAAGGCCACCTTCACGTCTGCGTTCAGCACGGCACTGTGCAGCCGTACCGGCAAACCGGCTGGCCAGTAGCCAAGATAGGGACTCAGGTCGAAGCCGGCGAGACTCAGCGTGGCATCGGTTTTACGCGTCTGGGCAAACGGCGTTCCGACGGCAGCGGTGTCAAAAAGACTGCCGTTGAGCTTGAAGGCGAGCTGGGGCGTGGTTTTGACCTCCCGCTGCGACGACAGGTTGCTCAGGAACGGCAGCGACA
>CALSAU010000013.1:0-14158 GCA_943372985.1 Polaromonas sp. YR568
CGTGAGGGCCGCAAAGTGGCGCGCGATGTTGCGCCCGCCACCCGCCTCAAACCATTGCCGTGCCGAGTGCGCGTTGGTCATGGTCTCGGCGGTGGTGAAGGTCTTGGAGGCGACCAGGAACAGCGTGCTTTCAGGCTTCAGGCCCTGCAACACACGGGCCAGTTCTTCGCCATCGACGTTGGAGACGAAATGAAAGCGTTGGCCGGTGGGTACATGGTCGGCCAGTGCCAGCACGGCCATCTGCGGGCCCAGGTCTGAGCCGCCAATGCCGATATTGACGATATCGATGATCGATTCGTCTGCGCGCAACTGCTCCGCGTAAGCCAGCATGGCACTCAGCGTCGCATGGACGGCCTCAAGTTCTGTCCCGTGCGTTGCAGGGCCCTGCGATGAGGCTGGCGGGTTTCGCAGCAGCGTGTGCAATACCGCCCGCTGCTCGGTCTGATTGATGGCCGCCCCGGCGAACATGGCATCGCGGTACGATTCCAGCCCACACTGGCGGGCGAGTTCGAGCAGCAGGCGCTCGGCCTCGGCGTCAATCAGGTTTTTGGACAGGTCCGCAAACACGTGTGGAGCGTCCTGGCTCAACTGGGTGAAACGCCCGGCATCGGCAGCGAAAGCCTCGCGTATGTCGAAGCTGCGGCCTTTGGCCTCAAAGTGCGCCTGCAAGTCGGCCCACGCCGTAGTATGGTCGCAGCGCGGGCGACTCACCCCTGCCGCGGAGATGGCAGCGGACGTCATGCCGCCAGCATGAGGTGTTCGAGCTTCACCGCATCGGCAGCAAAAGCGCGAATGCCCTCGGCCAGCTTCTCGGTGGCCATGGCGTCTTCGTTCAGGGCGTAGCGAAAGCCGATTTCATCAAAGTTCACCGCTGGCAGATCAAGGCTGCGTGCCGCCTGTGCATCCAGTGCACGGGCCAGCGGCGCCTCAGACGCGGCCAGTTGCGCCAGCAATTCCGGGCTGATGGTGAGCAGGTCGCACCCTGCCAGCGCGGTGATTTGCCCCACGTTGCGGAAGCTCGCGCCCATCACCTCGGTGGCAATGCCGAAGTGCTTGTAATGGTTGTAGATCTGGTGGACCGATTTCACGCCCGGGTCATTGGCGCCGGCGTTGGCCGATTCGTCCCACGCTGCACCCGCATTTTTCTTGTACCAGTCGTAGATACGCCCGACAAAGGGCGAAATCAGCTGCACCTTGGCCTGCCCACAAGCCACTGCCTGGCAAAACGAAAACAGCAAGGTAAGGTTGGTATGGATGCCGCGCTGCTCCAGCTTCTCGGCCGCGCGTATGCCTTCCCAGGTGGCCGCCACCTTGATGAGCACGCGGTCGATGTGAATGCCTTCGGCCTGGTACAGCTCCACGATGCGCTCGCCACGCGTATAGGTGGCTGAGGCGTCAAAGCTCAGGCGTGCATCGACTTCTGTCGAGACGCGGCCGGGAATGATGGACAGGATTTCGCAGCCAAAGCGCACCAGCAGGCGGTCCATGATTTCATCAAGCGGGCGGCCGCGGAACCGGGTGACCACCTCTTTCATCAGCGGCTGGTACTCCGGCTTTTGCACCGCCTTGAGGATCAGCGACGGGTTGGTGGTGGCGTCCTGCGGCTTGAACTGGCCCAGCTGCTTGAAGTCACCGGTGTCGGCCACCACGGTGGTGAACTGTTTCAGGGCATCGAGTTGGGTCATGGCAGGGCGTTGGGTCCGTCTGGTTGGAACGCAGCGAGGTTCGAGCCTGATCGCCGCATCGAGTTACCATTATGCCAATAGAATATGAAACTTAATTACATGACCGGTACATTCTGGCAAACGCACCATGAGCTTTGACCTCATCCTGTTCGGTGGCACGGGCGACCTTGTGTGGCGCAAGATCATGCCGGCGCTGTTCCAGGCGTTTCGCCATGGTTCGCTGCCAGCAGGCGGGCGAATTGTGGGTGTGGCGCGTGACGATCTGTCCGACGATCAATACCGGGCCCTGATCAAGTCGAGGTTTGACCACGTCGAGCTGGCCAAACGCCCCAGTGACGAGGAGTTTGCGCGATTCGCAGCCCTGCTGGGCTATCTGCGCATGGACTTGTCCAACCCTTCTGATTACGGACGGCTGGCTGCCCGTCTGGCCGAGCGCCCCGCCGACGTCGTGGTGATGTACGTGGCGACTGCCCCCGGCCTGTTCACGGTGGTGTGTGAGCAGATTGCAGCGGCTGGCTTGAATGGCCCGCAAACGCGCGTGGTGCTTGAAAAGCCGCTGGGCCATGACCTGGCCTCCAACCGCGCCATCAACAAGACGGTGCGCGGTGTGCTGAAAGAAGAACAGATCTTCCGCATCGACCATTACCTCGGCAAGCCCTCGGTGCAGAACCTGTTTGCGCTGCGCTTTGGCAATGCGCTGTTCGAGCCCTTGTGGCGCCGCGAGACGATTGCCAATATCCAGATCACCATTGCCGAGGATCTGGGCGTGGAAAAGCGCGGCGCTTTTTACGACAGCACTGGCGCGCTGCGCGACATGGTGCAGAACCACGCGCTGCAGCTGCTGTGCGCCATCGGCATGGAGCCCCCCATCAACTCGCACGCAGATGCCATTCGCGACGAAAAGCTCAAGGTGCTGCGCTCGCTCAAACCCTGGACGCCGGAAACCCTGAGCCAGCACGTGGTGCGGGGGCAGTACGCCGCTGGCAATATCGACGGGGAAGCAGTGCCGGCCTACCGCGATGAGAAGGGGGTCAACCCCGCCAGCATGACCGAGACCTTTGTCGCCCTGCGCACCGAAATCGCCAACTGGCGCTGGGCCGGCGTTCCGTTCTACATCCGCACCGGCAAGCGGCTGGCCGGGCGCGAGGCGCACATCGAGGTGAACTTTCGCCCCGCGCCGCACGCCATCTTCAAGTCGCCGCTGGCTAACGCGAGCGTAGCCAACCGGCTGGTCATCAATCTGCAGCCGCAGGACGGGCTGGAACTGCACCTGCTGGCGCAGGCCGACCAGCGCACCAGCGGCCACCGGAACACACAGTCGCTGGCACCTGTGCAGCTGGACCTGGACTTCGACAAGCGCTTCGGCTCGGAACGCGTCGGCGCCTACGAGCGCCTGCTACTCGATGTGATTGACGGGCGCCTCAACCTCTTCGTACGCAGCGACGAGCAGGAAGAGGCCTGGCGCTGGGTCGAACCGATTCTGGATGCGTGGAGCAGTGACGCAGCCGGGCCGCGCCCCTATGCGGCCGGCACCTGGGGGCCGAGCGCGTCGAGCGCGATGATTGCGCGGGATGGGTATTGCTGGAGCGAAGAGTGTTGATGTTGCCCCCACGGTCGCTCGCTTCGCGTAGCTCCCTGCCCCCCAAGGGGGCCGTTTTTTCCTTGGGACGGCCCTGCGGAAAAATAGCCCCCACGGTCGCCCACTGCGTGTGGCTCACTGCCCCCCGAGGGGGCCGCCCGCCTGCGGTCTGGCAAAGCCAGTCCCGCGGCTCCGCTGGTGAAGACGGCTCGCCTCGACGGTCGTGTACTTCTCGTCTCGTGCGCAGGGAACAGCATGCTGGATAGGATCAAAGCTTCTTTGCCATCATTGGCACCAGCTGAGCAACGTGTGGGGCGGCTGGTGCTGGCTGACCCCCGGGCGTTTGCCAACCAGCCCATCACCGAGCTGGCGAGTCGTTCGCATGTGAGCAAGCCGACCGTGGTGCGTTTTTGCCGCAGCATGGGTTATGACGGCCTGTCGGACTTCAAGCTCAAGCTCGCTGGCAGCGTGAGTGAGGGTGTGCCATTCATTCACCGCAGCGTTGACGTCGACGACAAGACCGGTGACGTGATGGTCAAGGTCATCGACAACACGGTGGCGGCTTTTCTCAAGTACCGCAACGATGCGAGTTCGGTGGCGATAGAACGCGCTGCCGATTCCCTGCTGGCGACCTACAACGCAGGCCGGCGGATCGAATTTTTCGGTGTGGGCAACTCCGGCATCGTGGCGCAGGATGCGCAGCACAAGTTCTTTCGCCTCGGCATCACCAGCATTGCCTACAGTGACGGCCACATGCAGGTCATGAGTGCGTCCTTGCTGGGCCCGGGCGACTGCGTGGTGGTGATTTCCAACTCTGGCCGCACCCGCGACCTGATGGACGCCTGCGACATCGCGCGGAAAAATGGTGCTACAACCATCGTCATCACCGTGACGGGCTCACCGCTGGCAGCAGCGGCCAACATCCACCTCGCGGCCGATCACCCTGAGGGCTATGACCGCTACAGTCCCATGGTGTCGCGGCTGATGCACCTGATGATCATCGACATCCTCGCCACCTGCGTGGCCCTGCGCATTGGCAGCAAGTTGCAGCCGCTGCTCAAGGAAATGAAGAACAACCTGCGCAACAAGCGCTACGCCTGATGGCGTGACCTGCGAAAGCAGGGGTCAAACCAGCGGCATGGAGCGCTCGACGATGCCCGCAAAAAGGGCTGAACCCAAAGGTAGCACGTTGTCGTTGAAGTCGTAGCAGCTGTTGTGCAGGAATCGGCTACCCACGCCGCCTGTGCTGCCGCCCTGCCCGTCGGGAATCTGCTCGCCCTGCCCCAGGCGCAGGTAGGCGCCGGGCTTGACCTTGAGCATGAACGAGAAGTCTTCCGAGCCCATGCTCGGCTCCAGATCGCGCACCACATTCTCGGTGCCCACCAGCTGCTCTGCCACGCCGGTAGCCAGGGTGTACTCGGCAAACGAATTGATGGTGGCCGGGTAAATGCGCTCGTACTTGACGGTGGCGGTAGCCCCGAACCCATGCGCAATCGCTGGGCACAACTCCTTGAGGCGGCGCTCCACCAGGTCCTGTATCTCGGGCTTGAAGGTGCGCACAGTCCCTACCAGTGTGGCAGTACCCGGCACCACACTCATGGCGGCAAGATCGCCCGCCTGCATCGCACAAATGCTGACCACGGCGTTGTCCATGGCCTTGACGTTGCGCGAGACAATGCTCTGAACCGCCGTGATGATGTGCGCCGCCACGACAACCGGGTCCACCGTGAGGTAGGCATGCGCGCCATGCCCGCCTTTGCCGGTGATTTCGATGGTGATGCGGTCTGCCGCCGCCATCATCGGGCCGGGGTTGATACCGATGGTGCCCGGCCGCATCGCGGGCCAGTTGTGCATGGCGTAAATCGCCTGCACGGGAAACCGGTCAAACAGCCCTTCATGGATCATTGCAGCGGCCCCGCCACGCCCTTCTTCTGCGGGCTGGAACACCAGGACCGCATCACCAGCGAAGGCCCGTGTTTCAGCCAGATAGCGGGCCGCCCCTACCAGCATGGTGGTGTGACCATCGTGCCCGCAGCCATGCATCAGACCGGCTTTGGCAGACTTCCAGCCGAATTCGTTGTGCTCGGTCATCGGTAATGCGTCCATGTCGGCACGCAGGCCGATCATGGGGCGCGGGGCTGAGGCGTTGCTCGATTTTTGTCCGCGGATCACAGCGACCACGCCAGTCTTGGCGATGCCCGTGTGCACTTCATCGACGCCGCACAGCTTGAGCGCATGGGCCACACGGCTGGAGGTGTAGACCTCCTCAAAACCCAACTCGGGATGGGCATGCAAATCGCGGCGAAAGGCGGTCAGCTCAGGGTGAAACTGCGCGATTTGCGCAAAGGCGCGGCCATTGGCATACACCCGATGGGCCTGCGTGTCCTGCAAAGGCCAAGACTGATCGATCTGGATGTCACGGTTCATTGGCAATCACCAAACGGGATGGCTGGGAATCGACGGTGGGGGCCAAAAGCACAGACGATTTGGCGGGTGACGCACTGACTGCAGCAAGCGTGATCGGGCCATACCAGGCATGCGTCTTTTGCTGGGTATTGTCGGTATCCGTCATGATGCCCACACCCACGAGCGCGCCGGGGGGCTCACCAAAGGCTTTTTCGAAGTCGGCACGGACATCACGTTCATACGTGAGCCAGCGGCCGAGGCGGTCGGGACCAGACTCCACCACCAGTTTACGGATCCTGTCGGTTCTCGGGTTGAGCACCACGCTCTCCACTGGTTGAGCATTGCCCCAGACATACATCAAGGTCGCGTAAGGCATCGGCTCCCCTGTCATGGCATGGGCCAGTTCCGACAGCATGGCGTTACGCGCAGAAAATTTGCTGCGCTCGCCGTCGAATGCCAGCACGATGCGTACCGGTGAATCATCGGCATCCCGCTGGGCGAGGTCAGCGCCCTGAATGAGGGCAGGCACCTTCCACGAAAAGCTCATGGTGCCCAGATGGGTGGGCGCCACATGCAGGGACTTGCGAAGCATGCTGGCCGCGTTCTCTGAACGGGTCTGAATGACCAAGCGCCCATCCATGGGAACCGCACGGTAGTCAGTGAATCTTTTACCCGGAAAGAGGCGATGGCTCCATACAGCGGGGATATTTTGAGACGCAGCCCGCCAATGCACATCCTTGCCGGCGGCGTCTGGTGCAGCAGGTTTGGTAGTGCAAGCCCCCATCAGCAAACAGGCTGTGACCAAGCCCAAGCGCCAGAGCCAGAGCCAGAGCCAGAGCCAGCTTGGCGTCACGGTGTGCCAGCGCAAGGAGAAAATAAGCGTCATCACAAAAGAAGGTTGATTCAGCATTGAATGTAAAAAAGCCGCCTCAGGTGACCCTGAGACGGCTTTGGTTCTCGTCGAAACTGGCTTTAGGCCAGCTTCAGATTAGAACGTGTGGCGGACGCCAGCAGCGTAGGTCGTGGTACGGCCGGTCGAGAAACCTGCGGTGTTGGCACGATTGACAACATTCGCGAAGTTCTTCGTGCTCAGAGCACCAGCGTACAGAGTGGTACGCTTGCTCAGAGAATACAGAGCTTGCACGCCAAAGCCGGTGCTGGAACCCAGATCGTTACCCTTGGAACGGGCATAACCTGCGCTCAGGGTGGTTGCGCCGAGAGGCACAGCAACGCTCAGCGAGTACTCTTTCTGACTTGCTACTTCGCGGGTGTTGCCAGCAGCGTCGGTGAAGCTGGAGTCTTTGAACTTGGCACGGTTAGCACCAAAGCCGACCTTAGCAACGCCGAAGTCGTAAGACACATTCAGCAGCGTGTTCGTGAGGGCTCGTTTTGTCGTAGCAGTGCGAGTCGCACCTTCAGACTGGTAGCCACCGGAAACAACCAGGGGACCATTCGCATACTTCAAGCTCAAAGAAGTCGTGCGGCTAGCGCCAACGGTTGCGGTTTTGTCTTCACCCAAACCGTACATGAAACCAGCAGTGAAACCACTGAAGGTTGGCGAAATGTACTTCACGCTGTTGTTGAAACGGGTGTTGAAACCGACCCAAGTCGTGTTACGGCCGATGACAGTAGCAGCAGAAGCGATGTTCGCACCGTCGGTACCCGTGGCACCAGTTGCTGCGAACTGAGCAGCGCGACCTGCGTCAGCAACTGAGAAGCCGTTGTTGGTATTGGACGGATCGAAAATCGTGGCGCCCATCATGGCGTGGTCAGCAGACACGTCATCGTAGCTGCTGGAGTTGCGGCCGATGGTCACGGTGCCGAAGCCGCCGGCCAGGCCGACGTTAGCGCGGCGACCAAACAGCAGACCGCCTTGGGCAGAAGAGCCTGCGTCGAGGTTGATACCGCTTTCGAGATTACCGATGGCACGCATGCCACCACCGAGGTCTTCGCTCACGCGAATACCCCAACGCGAACCGTTCAGGCCGCCGGAGTCGATTTTGGTCTGGCTCAGGCTATCAATACGGGTAGCAGCAGTGGCGGCAGACGCGGCGGTGCCGTTTGCTACGTTGGTCTTAAAGCTACCGAAGTTTGCGTCCAGCAGACCATAGATGGTCACGGTGGACTGGGCGTGTGCAACACCAGCCATTGCGCCGAGTGCTGCCAGAGCGATAAGGGTCTTTTTCATTAAAAGGTTCTCCAAGGTTAAACATAGGGCTCCGGCACGGAGGCCTTGTCTGCTTGCGCTTTCAAGACACCACCAGAGACCCGGGCCAACCCCCTTTCGGGAAGTTGGCTCTATTGCACCAGACTGGGCTCTGATTCGCAAAGAAATGTCTTAGAAAATGGTTGAGACGTTGCACCAGCGCCACACAAAGAATCGACTGAGTGGAACAAAAACAACGCATAAGCTGCATACCTTTGAACTACTCGCCAAGGCACCGAGGCCGACATTTGCCGCTCGCGATGAAGCAAAAAAGCCGCCCCAGAAATCTATCTAGGGCGGCTTTTGTGCGCTTTGTGGGCGGTTGGCACGTCGCCAGCCGCCCAATTTTCAAGTTGAATCAGAACGTGTGGCGGATACCTGTAGCCAGCGTTGTAATTTTGATATCACCGACGCCGGCCTGCGTCTGCTTGGCTTGCTGATAACCAGCGTAAAGGTTTGTGCGCTTGGATAGCGCGTACAGAGCAGCCAAACCGTAGCCGTTACGCTTTACGTCGCCGCCAGCGGCTGGGAGTTTGTCTTTGGAACGGGCGTAGCCACCAGAAAGCGTCAATGCACTATTGACAGGGAAATCGAGGCCAATCTGATATTCCGTTGTCTTATCAGTATTCACTGCAGCAGCTTGGGGATTTGCAGTGCTGTTATTGAGCAAAACCGTTCCGTTTTTTACACGACCGTAGGCACCAAGCAACTTCACCACGCCGAAGTCATAAGAACCGTTCAGTTGCGTGTAGTTGACTGCAGCAGCGTTTCCGTCAGCTTTTTCGTTTTGGTAGGACAGTGCAGCAGCCAAGGGGCCAGCAGAATAGGCAACATTAAATGCTGTGGTTCTACCCGCGCTCCTAGCAGCAGTCTTGTTCTCGCTGAAACTATAAAGAGCAGCAGCGGTGAACCCACTAAAAGCAGGGGTCATGTAGTACAGCGAATTGCCTGGACGATCGTTGTAGCCATTGCTGGCCCACACATTGGTGGCCGGCGCAAAGATGTTGGCATCGAAGCCTGCAGCACCAGAGCCTTTGACTTCGTCAAAAGGCGTCCACATCTTGCCGATCTTGAATTCGCCAAAACCACCGGATATGCCAACCCACGACTGTCGACTGAAAATGCTGCTGTTGGTAGTCGAGGTATTTGGGGTTTGGCCGGTGTCGACATTGAAACCGTTTTCCAGCTGGAAGTTGGCCTTCATGCCACCGCCGAGATCTTCAGATCCCTTGAGACCAAAACGGCTGGCCTGCAGTCCACCGCTGTTAATGACGGTCTGGCTAACGCCAGTTTGACCAGGGCCAGTGCCCTTGGTTTGGCCGAAATAAGAATCAATCAGACCGTAAATGGTAACGGTCGACTGGGCCGATGCTGCACCCGAAACGGCCAGCACTGCCAAAGCGACGAGGCTTTTCTTCATCATTAAAAATCTCCAAAAAAGAGTGGGGGAACGTGGAACTGAAACAAACATTTCTTAAGGGCTTCTGGTTAACCCTTAGACGGATTTAACCAAAACGTCACGAGGTATACCAAACCCTTATTGAGCGATAAGCAAAATTCATACCCTGTCCGTTGGCACCGAACCACACACACCGAAACACGCACAAAAACAGTGCCTGCCCTTACGGAGCGCGCAAGAATAATTTGCCCAATGACACAGAACGGCAAAGTCTGAAAATCACCGCCATGTCGCCTCTTTATGGTGCATTTCGACAGTTGCGCATTTTTTCGGTGAGTTGTCGGCCGAAGATGGGCCGAGAAGGGTAGAACCGAATATTGGTACCCGGTTGAGCCACAGAGAAACTGCGCAGGCTGCCCATGGATAAAACTGTCGCCAGAGAGCCACATCGCCTGAAATCTAGAGGCCTGCACCTACCAAGGCCAACAGCCGCTCGTAGCAGCCATGCTGACAAAGAGCCAACGCGTGGCTCTCGCTGGGGAAAACCAGTTGTCCCTGGCTACGCAACAGCGCTGACACGCCTGTGAACGCGCGACCAATAGCGGGTTTTCCCTTGTCACCAAGGCGATACCACCCGCAATGACCCTCTTTACCTCACCGAAGGGCACTATTAACGTTCGTCCTAGACCAGTCACTAAGGGCGGCTAAAGCGCGCCGAGTGGATCTGAATCTCTCTTCTCATAAATTACAACCTACTGGAGACACCATGAAAAAACTGACACTGGTTGCCACCGCCGTGATGGGACTTTTGTCCACTACTGCAGCCATGGCACAAAGCACCGTCACCGTTTACGGCATCATTGATGCGGGCTACAACCGTGTGAGCGGATTGCGCCAAGGTACTGTCAACACAATCGCCAGCGGCATCATGGAAGGCTCGCGCTTTGGCCTGCGCGGGTCTGAAGACATTGGCGGGGGCTACAAGGCGATTTTTACGCTAGAGAATCGCTTTGAGGCCGATACGGGTTCCGTTACCAACCGCGCCAACTCAGGTACGCAACTCCCAGACCGTTTATCGCAGGCGTCCCGCTTGGGGTTAGCTTCAAGCACTCAGGCGGCTCTCGACGGCACGGCTACTAACCCCGGACCTAATGCACTGCTTGGGGCGGCTATTGGTGTCAACACCGCCGGAAATCTCTTTGACCGCCAAGCGTTTATGGGCTTGGTCACTCCATTTGGCGCCTTCACGCTCGGTCGTCAGTACACACCAGGCTATTTGGTAGGCGCAACCTTCGATGCTTCGCAGACGCAATCGAGCCTGGCGGTAGGCCAAGTTGGTAGCTTTCCCCCGACGTTCGATATTCGCTTGAGTAACACGGTTCAGTATGGAATCCAGTACGCCGGTGTAACGGCCACCCTGATGTACGGCGCTGGCGAGTCGACTACGGCTACCGTGGGTAACTCGGCAAACCGTTTCTACGGTGCTATGGCTATTTACAAAGGGAACGGATTTTCGGTGGGATATGGTCACAACCGCCGTAACAACGAAGTAGGGCGTAAATCGTTGACCAACAACGTGTTCGGCGCCACCTTTGATATCGGCCCTGGAACAGTTTATGGACAGTATGCAACCATCAAAGACGAGAACCCCGGCTTCGGCATTCCTGGGCTTACGTCAAACACCGCCTTCGTAACTGCTGTTGGCGGCGCTGCAAACGCAACGGCTATCCAAACTGCCTACGCGAACGCATTCAGACAGGACGCCAATCTGATGCACATTGGCTATCGCATGACCACAGGTCCGCATACGTGGGTTGTCGCGTATAACAAACTGAATGATAAACGCCCAAATAATGCAGACACTATTTCGTATGGTGCCACGTATACCTACGCACTGTCCAAGCGTACCAATTTGAATGCAGTGCTGACCCGTTTCGACAACAAAGGGTTGGGTCAAACAGCTCCGGGCGGAAATGGATTTCTTGGAGGCGTCACCTCCGCACCAGGCGTGGGCTCGACCAACATTGCGTTCGGTATTCGCCACACGTTCTGATGAAGCCTGGATGGACGTCAGTCCGTTCAACCGACCACCCCAGCAAAAAGCTCCCTCACGGGGGCTTTTTGCATTTCAGGGCATCGCATGGCCCAGTCGCAGTACGATTGCATGACCGAAGCGCAATCACCTTGAGACAACGCATTCACACCGAGACACTCCATGGCTTCAGCTCTTGACGTTTCTATCACCACCGCCGATGCCGCACTGCGCACCCTGTTCGCCAAACCGCGCGCCAGCCGGGCCTGCCCGACCGTCCCCGGACAGGCGACCGAGCTGAGCACGCAGGACAAGGCGCTCTCAGGCGCCCTGATGCGCGTGAACCATGTGGGCGAGGTGTGTGCCCAGGCGCTTTATGCCGCGCAGGCCCTCGGCACGCGCGACCCGGCGCTGCGTGAACACTTTCTTCAGGCCAGTCGCGAAGAAGGCGATCACCTAGCGTGGACACAGCAACGCTTGGACGAACTGGGCGCGCGCCGCTCGCTGCTCAACCCGCTGTGGTACGCGGGCGCTTTCGGTCTGGGGCTGGTGGCCAGCCGGCTGGGCGACCGCCTCAGCCTGGGCTTTGTGGTGGAAACAGAACGGCAGGTGGAAGCGCATCTGGCCGAGCATCTGGAACGTCTGCCGCAAGGCGACCACGAATCGCGCGCCATCGTGGCGCAGATGAAGGACGACGAGGCAGCGCATGCCAAGGAAGCTGAGCAGGTCGGCGCGCTGCCACTGCCGGCACCCGTCAAAGCCTTGATGCGGTCAGCGGCGCGGGTCATGACGACCACCGCGCACTACCTGTGATCGGCCCCGGTTAGACCGATGACTTTCAGGCCTCCACCACCTCGAAGCTGGTGGTGATCTCTGCCGTTTTGCCCAGCATGATGGTGGCCGAGCAGTACTTGTCGTGGCTCATGGCCACAGCGCGCTCCACCGCAGTGGCGGTCAGTCCATGGCCCGTAACGACAAAGTGCATGTGGACTTTGGTGAAGACCTTGGGATCCACCGGCGCGCGCTCTGAGGTGAGCTTGACCGAGCAGCCACGCACATCGTGCCGGCCGCGTTTGAGGATCAGCACCACGTCATAGGCGGTGCAACCGCCGGTGCCAGCCAGCACGGTCTCCATGGGCCGCGGCGCAAGGTTGGCACCGCCGTTCTCAGGCTTGGCGGCATCAGGCGCGCCGTCCATCACCAGCGTGTGGCCGCTGCCCGTCTGGGCCAGAAAAGTCATCCCCGACGGTGAGCCGGTCGTGGCCGGTGTTCCGGTCCAGCTGACGGTGCATTCCATAAACGTCGTTCCTCATGCAAAAGATTAATAACCAGGAAGGTGTGGAAAGGTAAAATTTCCAACAGAAGGGTATTGTGCAGCGCAACATCGCTCCGCTATACTGAATTCATCGCAATTCTGCTCACCTTAGTGACGCATTTTTGCACTGGTTGTCTCCTCCACCTCCTCTAAGGGTGGATTTACAGGCCCAGATCGCAAGGTCTGGGCCTTTTTTCTTGCCCACTATGATGTCAGGCTGCGAGAAAAAAGATGACCCCACCGACGCCCCCCCCCGCCCGACGCCCCGCCAAAACCGGCAAAAAGCCCACCGGCCCGCTGACACCCGCCGATTACCTGAAAAAAATCCTGACCGCGCGCGTCTATGACGTGGCGGTGGAGTCCAACCTCGAGGCCGCCAAAAACCTGGGCAAACGGCTGGGCAACACCGTGCTGCTCAAGCGGGAAGACCAGCAGCCCGTCTTCAGCTTCAAGCTGCGCGGCGCCTACAACAAGATGGCTCACCTGAGCCCGGCGCAGCTGAAAAAAGGCGTGATCTGCGCCTCGGCCGGCAACCACGCGCAAGGGGTGGCCATGAGCGCCCAGAAGCTGGGCACACGGGCCGTGGTGGTCATGCCCACCACCACGCCGCGGCTGAAGGTCGATGCCGTCGAGGCCTGGGGTGCCGACGTGGTGCTGCACGGCGACAGCTACTCCGACGCCTACACCCACGCGGTGACGCTGGAGAAAAAGCGCGGCCTGACTTTTGTGCACCCCTTCGACGACCCGGACGTCATCGCAGGCCAGGGCACGATTGCCATGGAAATCCTGATGCAGCTGCAGACCATCGGCTCCAGCCGTCTCGATGCCGTTTTTGTCGCTATCGGCGGCGGCGGGCTGATTTCGGGTGTGGCCAACTACATCAAGGCGGTGCGGCCCGACATCATGGTGATGGGCGTGCAGATGAACGACTCCGACGCCATGCTGCAGTCGGTGACGGCCAAGAAGCGGGTCACCCTGCAGGACGTGGGCCTGTTTGCCGACGGCACCGCCGTGAAGCTGGTGGGCGAGGAAACCTTCCGCATCAGCCGCGATCTGGTCGATGAATTCATCAGCGTGGACACCGACGCAGTGTGCGCCGCGATCAAGGATATTTTTGTTGACACGCGCAGCATCGTCGAGCCCTCGGGCGCGCTGGCGGTGGCGGCCATCAAGCAGTACGTGGCCACCCACAAGACCAAAGGCGAGACCTACGCCGCCATCCTTTGCGGCGCCAACATGAACTTCGACCGCCTGCGCTTCGTTGCCGAGCGGGCGGAGGTCGGCGAAGAGCGTGAAGCACTGTTTGCCGTGACCATTCCAGAAGAGCGCGGCAGCTTCCGGCGCTTTTGCGAGCTGATCGGCGAGCTGCCCGGCGGCCCGCGCAACGTGACCGAGTTCAACTACCGCATCAGCGACGACGCCAAGGCGCATGTGTTCGTCGGCCTCACCACCTCGGCCAAGGGCGAAAGCAGCAAAATTGCCAAACTCTTTTCGCGCCAGGGTTTCAACGCGCTCGACCTCACCCACGACGAGCTG
>CALSAU010000014.1:0-13977 GCA_943372985.1 Polaromonas sp. YR568
GCCCTCGCGGGCCTGCGCCGCACAGGCCTGGATCACCTGGACAAATGCGCTGTCAAACCGCACCTCACAGCCGGCGTCATCCCGAAAGCGTTTCAGCACCTGTTTGAGCGATCGGTGCAAACGGAATTGGGCCGTCTGCAAGACCATGCGCGGGTCCGGGCTCCACCACAGCGTCGGCTGGCCATCGCTGAACCACGGGAAGATGCCCTGCGAGTACGCGTCCAGCAGCGTGGGTGTGTCGAGCGAGCCGCCAGCCGCAATCAGCCCAGGCGCCGGATCGTTCGGGCCCCACGCGTCATTCAAAGGCGGAAACGCATCCCCCGGCGTCAGCCAGTGAACCGAGCGCACGGGTTTCACCATGGCCAGCGGGCTCCACGCGAGAGACATCTGAACAAAGCAACCATGGGCACCATGCAGTGAATATTAGTCCTGTCACGGCCTGACGGCATTCCTGAATGCCTTGGGTGCACCAAAGACGCCGGTTCGGGCAAGTCGAGAAGGTGCTGACCCGGAAAGCACCGAAAACCACGCTATAATCTTAGGCTGTATTCCTCAATAGCTCAGTTGGTAGAGCGCCGGACTGTTAATCCGTAGGTCCCTGGTTCGAGCCCAGGTTGAGGAGCCAATGAATTCAAGGGCTAGCGCGTAAGTGCTGGCCCTTTTTTGTTGGCGGCTGCTACAGATCAAACAAGCGCTGCACCAGCCACCATGCGGCCAGAATCGCCACCAGCGCTGAGCCGCCCTTGAGCACGCCGACCCGGTAAAAGCCGGTGTGGCGCAGCGAGAACGCCAGTGGCAGAAATACCGCCACGATGGCGAGCTGGCCAAGCTCCACGCCTACGTTGAAGCCCACCAGTGCTAGCACCAGTGCGCCTGACGGCAGACCCAGATCAGCGAGGACGGATGCGAAACCGAAGCCGTGAATCAGGCCGAACACAAAGGCCATGACCCAGCGCTTTGAATCGACAGCGCCCCGGAGGTTGTTCAGCGCGGCTACAACGACCGACGCCGCGATGGCCGATTCGACCAGCCGCGAGGGCAGGGTGACGATCTGCAAGGCGGCCAGGCTGAGGGTGATGGAATGCGCGAGCGTGAAGGCGGTGACGACCTTGAAAACCTCTTTGACGGCGCCGCCGAAGCGTGGCGCGCTTTCCCACCGGTTGCCAATGCGCACCAGCACGGCCGGCAGCAGCAAGGCCAGTAAAAAGAGGATGTGGTCGTAGCCGATCCAGATGTGCCAGGTGCCGTCGATCAGGTACTGGCGCAGGGTCTGCCAGGCGCCTGCGGGTTGCAGCGCCATCGTCTGCTCGGCTGAATCGTTACCGAAGATCAGCGCTTGCACAGACTCTGCGCCAGGGCTCGTCCATTGCACCAGGCCACGGTGCGAAGGGTCCACATCAAAGAACAATGAATAGGCTGCCTTCAGCGGAGCCTGCAGCGATGCCGCTGAGCCACATTGGGTGGTGAGGCTGAGCACGGCGTAGGTGCCGTCGCTGTGCGTGTCGAGCTGCAAGGGGCCGGTGCTTGCCCAGGTGCAGGATTGATCGGCAGCACTCAAGGCGAGTCGACTGGTGGCGAGCTGGGTGATGTCGTCGGCGCGCGTGCGTACCTCGCCCCATGTGATCTCACCGTTGCTGTCGCGGTCGAGTTGCAGCACGTAGTCGAGGTCGCGCAGGGCAATGTCCCAGCGCACGGCAATGGCGCTGCTGCCTTCTGCCGCGCGCAGGGTGAGGTAGCTGTCGCTGGGTTTGTGGGCCCAGGCGCTGCTGCTGAACAAGGCCACTGCGCCGATCAGCATGCCGAATGCGCGGGCGGCCAGCCGCTGCATCATGGTTTTGCTCCCTTGCTGCGAAGTTGGGCGGCGAGGGCGGCCATTGCCGGGTCTTCGTAGCGGCTGCTCTGCAGCCATTCAAGCGCTGGCGCGGCTGCGGCGGCTTTGTCTGCGGCCAGTGCTGCGCGCATCAGGATTTCCGCGTCGCGCGGTTCCTTCTGGATCTGGTAGTTGTTGGTGGCCAGCACGAGCGCCTGCGAGGGGTTGCCTTCCACGTCCAGCGCAAAGCGGGCGGCCTCTTGCTCGTGCAGTCGGTCGCCACGCAAGGCAGCGGCAGCAAAACGGTCGCGCAGCTGGGCGGCCCAGTCCCTGGCTTTGGGGTGCTGGATGGCTTTTCCGGCGAGCGCCAGACGCAAGAGCAATACGTCGGAGCGCTCCCAGCGTTCCAGCAGCTGGATGACTTCGGCTGGCCGTTGGCGCGCCATCAGCAAGTCGGCGTGAGCGCCCAGCAGGTACTGGTCGGTCAGACCCAGCTTCAGGGCCTTGGTGAAAAAGTCTTCAGCCACATCGGGTTGAGGCAGCCGCATGGCCATCTCGCCGAGCCGGGTGTAGAGCCACAGCAGCAGCTCTGGCGATGCGTTGCGCGCGTCTTTCAGTGCCTGCTGCATCGCCTCGAAACTGGGGCGCAGCTCACCGGTGGTGGCTTTGACGAAGGTGCGGCAGCCCAGCACCAGCAGCGGTTCAGCCAGTGGCGCCAGTCGTTCGCACTCAGCCAGCGCCTCGGGGTAGCGGGCCTGCACCATCAGCACCGCAGACCGCCACGACAGCGGCCCGGTTGCGGCGGGGTTGAGCTGCGCTGCCTTGGCCAGGCTTTGCAGGCTGCCCTCAAAGTTATGGCTGTATTGCTGAATCAGGCCCTGGATGAACCAGTAATCCGAGTTGTCAGCCGCCGTGGGGGCCATGGGCGCAATCGTTGCGGCAGCGTAGCCCACCAGACGCGGATCACCCTGGGCCATGGCGAGCTCGAAGTACTGCCGGGCCACCTCGATGCGCAGCGCGTTGTCAGCGGGCTTGGCGGCCAGTTGCCGGCGCAGAGACTCCACGCGGCGGGCCGATGGATCGGTGGCGAGGGGCAGCCGCTCCACGACTTCGCTGTCACTGGCCGGGGTGAAAGGCGCGGCAATCAGTTGCGTGCTGATGCCCAGCAGCAAGGCCACGGCCACCCGCCGTGCGGTGCAATGCAGGCCCATGTCTATTTGGTGCCGAAGATGCGGTCGCCGGCGTCGCCCAGGCCAGGGAGTATGTAGCCGTGCTCGTTGAGCTGCCGGTCAATGGCGGCGGTGTAGATGGCCACGTCCGGGTGCGCGGCCTGCATGGCGGCAACGCCTTCGGGGCAGGTCAACAAACAGACGAACTTGATGGACTTCGGTTTCAGGGCCTTCAGCCTTTCGACTGCCGCAATGGCCGAGTTGCCGGTGGCCAGCATCGGGTCAACCACCACGATGTCGCGCTCCTGCATGTCTTGCGGCATCTTGAAGTAGTACTCCACCGCCATCAGCGTGTTCGGGTCGCGGTACAGGCCCACATGGCCGACGCGGGCGCCCGGCACCACGCTGAGCATGCCTTCAAGGATGCCGTTGCCCGCACGCAGGATGGACACAAAGACCAGCTTCTTGCCATCGATCACGCGGGACTTCATCGTCTCCAGCGGGGTCTCGATCTCGATCTCCTGCGTCGGCATGTCGCGCGTGACCTCATAAGCCATCAGCATGCTGAGCTCGTTGAGCAGCGTGCGGAAGGTGTTGGTCGAGGCGTCCTTGCGGCGCATCAGCGTGAGCTTGTGCTGCACCAGCGGGTGGTTGACGACGTGGACTTGGGCGGTTGGATGGGTCATGTTCGTTGGACGTGGGTTAGGAGTCGAGTCTTTGCGGACAATCTGCTCACGGCTAGTTCAAGATTGGCTCAAGATCAGCGCAGGCGGGTTTTGTGTCGCCCGGTCAACCATTTCAGTACGCAGGCCGATGCAAACTGGTTTTCATGATGCCTGGCTGCGGACCCGTGACCCTTGGTACGTGGATTGTCAGGACGGTCAACGCCGCTTGCCACCAAAGATGCCGCCCAGCACACCCCGGATGATTTCCCGGCCCACGGCCGAACCCATGGTGCGCACCGCCGACTTGGCCATGCTTTGCGCCAGGCCGTCGTGCTTGCCGCCACGGGGGCCAGTACTGCCAAACAGCACGTCGTTGAGCCCGCCGAGGATGCCGCCGGAGCTGTTTTGGCCGGCAGCGCCGCCGTTGGGTGCCTGGGCGGCGCTGTCTGCGGCAGCTTCTGCACGGACCTTGAGCTTTTCGTAAGCCGATTCCCGGTCGACTGCTTTCTCGTAAACGCCAGCAACCAGCGAGTTCTGGATCAGCGACTGGCGCTGCTGTGGTGCGATAGGCCCGATCTGGCTGCCCGGGGGCAGCACATAGACCCGTTCGGTGATGCCGGGCCGGCCTTTCACGTCCAGCAGACTGACCAGCGCCTCGCCCACCGCCAGCTCGGTGATGGCGGTCTCAATGTCGAGCCCCGGTTTTTGCCGCATGGTCTGCGCGGTGGCCTTCACGGCCTTCTGGTCGCGCGGGGTGAAGGCGCGCAGCGCGTGCTGCACGCGGTTGCCCAGCTGGGCCAGCACCGAATCAGGAATGTCCAGCGGGTTTTGCGTCACGAAATACACGCCGACACCCTTGGAGCGCACCAGTCGCACTACCAGCTCGATGCGTTCGATCAGCACCTTGGGTGCTTCGTTGAAGAGCAGGTGGGCTTCATCAAAGAAAAACACCAGCTTAGGCTTTTCAGGGTCACCGATCTCGGGCAGCTGCTCGAACAGTTCGGACAGCATCCACAGCAGGAAGGTGGCATAAAGGCGCGGCGAGTTCATCAGCTTGTCGGCGGTGAGGATGTTGACCACGCCTTTGCCATCGACCGTCTGCATGAAGTCGCTGATGTTGAGCATCGGCTCACCAAAGAACTTCTCCCCACCCTGGCTTTCGATCTGCAGCAGCCCACGCTGGATGGCGCCCACGCTGGCGGCACTGACGTTGCCGTACTGCGTGGTGAAGTCGCTGGCGTTGTCGCCCACATGCTGCAGCATGGCGCGCAGGTCTTTCAGGTCCAGCAGCATCATGCCGTTGTCGTCAGCGATCTTGAAAACCAGGTTAAGCACGCCCGCCTGGGTTTCATTGAGGTTGAGCATGCGGCCCAGCAGCAGCGGGCCCATGTCGGAGATGGTGGCGCGCACCGGGTGGCCCTGTTCGCCAAACACATCCCACAGCGTGACCGGGCAGGCGGCTGATTCGGGCAGGTCGATCTGTCGGTCTTTCAGTACCGCTGCCATCTTCTCGCCGATGCTGCCTGCCTGACTGATGCCGGTGAGGTCGCCCTTGACGTCGGCCATGAAGACCGGCACCCCGATTTTCGAGAAGCCTTCGGCCAGGGTCTGCAGCGTCACTGTCTTGCCGGTACCGGTGGCGCCTGTGATCAGACCATGGCGGTTGGCCAGGCCAGGCAGCAACTCACAGTGGGTGGATGCGTTTTTGGCAATCAGCAGCGGAGCGACGGGGGAATTGGCCATGGCGGTGTCCAGAAGGTGAAAAAGTAAAATAGCAGACGTAGATTAAATCAATTCATCCGTTCCGACCTGTCGGAGCGCAGAAAGTAACCGGGGATTGTGCAGTGGCGGGTCATAGCAAGTGGGCAAATATTCAGCACCGCAAGGGGCGGCAGGACGAAAAGCGCCAGCGCGTCTGGACGCGGGTGATGCGCGAAATCATGGTGACGGCCCGCATGGGCGGTGGCGATCTGGGTACCAACCCCCGTCTGCGCCTGGCGGTGGAGAAGGCCAAGGCGGCCAACATGCCGAGCGAGAACGTCAAATACGGCATCGCCAAGGCCACCGGTAACCTGGAAGGCGTGCATTACGAGGAAGTGCGCTATGAGGGCTACGGCATCGGCGGCGCGGCCATCATCGTGGACTGCATGACCGACAACAAGGTGCGCACCGTGGCAGAAGTCCGCCACGCGTTTTCCAAGCATGGCGGCAACATGGGCACCGAGGGTTCGGTGGCCTTCCAGTTCAAGCATTGCGGCCAGCTGATTTATGCCCCGGGCACCAGCGAGAACAAGATCATGGAAGTGGCGCTGGACGCTGGCGCCGACGACGTGATCACGCACGAAGACGGCGCCATCGAGGTGCTGACGCCTTACACCGGCTTCGAGGCGGTGAAGACCGCGCTGGAAGCTGCCGGGCTGAAGGCGGAGGTGGCAGAAGTCACCATGCGCGCTGACAACACCATCGAGATGTCGGGCGACGAAGCCCACCGGATGCAGAAGCTGCTGGATGTGCTGGAGGACCTGGATGACACTCAGGAGGTCTATCACAACGCTGCGCTGTCCGAATGATGCAGCTGGCATGGCAGACTCCATGACAACAACAATGAAAGCGTTCGCATGAAAGTTTTAGTGGTTGGCGGCGGTGGCCGCGAACACGCACTGGCCTGGAAACTGGCCCAGTCCCCCAAGGTGCAGGCGGTCTATGTGGCCCCCGGCAATGGCGGTACCGCACTTGATGCGCGGCTGGAGAACATCAACATCACCGACGTGGTCGAACTGCGCGCCTGGGCGCTGGCCGAAAAGATTGCGCTGACAGTGGTGGGCCCCGAGCAGCCTTTGGCCGCCGGCATTGTGGACGAGTTCCGCGCGCATGGCCTGCGGGTGTTTGGTCCGACCAAGGCTGCCGCGCAGCTGGAGAGCTCCAAGGCGTTTTCCAAGGCCTTCATGAAGCGCCATGGCATTCCCACCGCCGAGTATGAAACCTTCACCGACGCCACGGCAGCCCACGCGTATGTCGACGAAAAAGGCGCGCCGATTGTGGTCAAGGCCGATGGCCTGGCCGCAGGCAAGGGGGTGGTGGTGGCGATGACGCTGCACGAGGCGCACGAGGCCATCGAATTCATGCTGGCGCCGGATCCGGCGTTCAACCCGCTGGGCGTGACGCACAACGCTGGCGGCGCACGGGTGGTGATTGAAGAGTTTTTGCAAGGCGAGGAAGCCAGCTTCATCGTCATGTGCGACGGCAAGAATGTGGCGGTGATGGCCACCAGCCAGGACCACAAGCGCCTGCTCGACGCTGACCAGGGCCCCAACACCGGCGGTATGGGCGCGTATTCACCGGCGCCGGTGGTTACGCCCGAAGTGCACGGCCGCGCGATGCGCGAGATCATCCTGCCTACCATCAAGGGCATGGAAAAAGACGGCATTCCCTTCACCGGCTTTCTGTACGCTGGCTTGATGATCGACGCCGAGGGGCGGCCCAAAACGCTCGAATTCAATTGCCGCATGGGCGACCCCGAAACGCAGCCCATCATGATGCGGCTCAAGAGTGATCTGTACGACGTGATGATGGCGGCCACCTCCGGCACGCTGGACCAGATCGAGATGGACTGGGATCGCCGGCCAGCGCTCGGCGTGGTCATGGCCGCGCACGGCTACCCACTCAACCCGCGCAAGGGCGATGCCATCCACGGATTGCCTGCCGCGACTGAAGACACCATGGTGTTCCACGCCGGTACCCGCAAAGAGGGCAATGGCACGGTGACGTCCGGCGGACGCGTGCTGTGCGTGACGGCCCTCGGCAGCACCGTGAAGGCTGCGCAGCAGCGGGCCTATGAGGTGGCCGATGGCATCGGGTTTGACGGGGCCCAGTTCCGCAGGGACATCGGGTACCGCGCAATCAAGGCTTGAGCGCCTTCCATTGATGTCATGCTGAAGTCGCCATGACGCCTGACTTGCAGCCGCCGCGTCCCCTGCAGTTCCGGGGCAGCCCTTGCGCTCGCTTGGCGCTGCGCTGCATCGGCTGGCAAGCCGACTTCGACGGGCTGCCGACACGCCAAGGCGTGGTGGTCGTGTATCCGCACACCTCAAATTGGGATTTCGTCGTCGGCCTGTTGCTGAAGTGGTCGCTGGGCGTGCCGCTGCAATTCTGGGCCAAGGACTCGCTTTTTCGCATCCCGCTGTTTGGGCGCTGGCTGGCGTGGCTGGGCGGCGTTCCCGTCAACCGCAAGTCGTCCCACGGTGTGGTGGGCCAGATGGCGCGTTTGATGGCAGAAAAGAAGCAGAAGAACGAGTATTTCTGGCTGGCTTTATCGCCAGAAGGCACACGTGGCTACACACCGGGCTGGCGAAGCGGTTTTTACCGGGTGGCGCTGGAGGCGGGCGTTCCGGTGGGTCTGGCCGGCCTGGACTACGCGCGAAAAAAGCTGGTGCTGCGCCATTTTGTGCAGCTCACGGGCGACGAATCAGCCGACATGACGCGGATCGCTGATGCACTCGGCGACTGCCAGGGCTTGCGGCCAGACAAGGCCGCACCCGTCCGGTTGCCGCATCTTCATCGCCCGGCAGCAGACACAATGCTTGAACAAAGGTAAAAAGAATGACGGAACTTTCTGACGTGCGCAGTTTTCTTCTGGGCCTGCAGGAGCGCATCACCAGTGCCATTGCTGGGCTCGATGGCAAACCGTTCGTGGCCGACACCTGGCGCAAGGAGCCGGGCGAGCCGCTGCAGGGCGATGGCGTCACCATGATCCTGGAGCAGGGCAACGTCTTTGAGCGGGCAGGTTGCGGCTTTTCGCATGTGCGCGGTCCCAAGCTGCCGCCTTCCGCCACGCAGCACCGGCCCGAACTGGCTGGCGCGCCGTTTGAGGCGATGGGCGTCTCGCTGGTGTTTCATCCGCGCAACCCCTACGTGCCTACCGTGCACATGAACGTGCGCATGCTGGCCGCGACGCCTGTGGGTGGTGGCAAGGCGGTGTGCTGGTTTGGTGGTGGCATGGACCTCACGCCTTATTACGCCTTTGAGGAAGACGCCAAGCACTTCCACCAGACCTGCAAGGACGCGCTGGCACCGTTTGGCGATGACAAATACCCGCGTTTCAAGCAGTGGTGCGACGAGTATTTCTTCCTCAAACACCGCAGCGAGCAGCGCGGTGTAGGCGGCGTTTTCTTTGACGACTTCCATGAACTGGGCCAGGAAAAGAGCTTTGCGATGATGCAAAGCGTGGCCAACGGCCTGATTCCGGCGTATCTGCCGCTGGTCGAGCGGCGAAAAGACACGCCCTATGGCGAGCGGGAACGTGACTTCCAGCTGTACCGCCGCGGCCGCTATGTCGAGTTCAACCTGGTCTGGGACAGAGGCACCCACTTTGGCCTGCAGTCGGGCGGGCGCACCGAGTCGATCCTGATGTCGATGCCGCCCTTGGTCAGCTGGTCGTACCAGCGCCAGAACGAAGCAGGCTCGCCGGAGGCGCGATTGACGCAGGATTTCCTGATTCGCAGGGACTGGGTGTGACACCCATGCCGCGGCCGGGGGTGCGCCGCATCGGTATGTTCGGCGGGGCGTTTGACCCACCGCACTGCGCGCATCAGGCGCTTGCCCGGGCGGCTGTTGAGCAGTTGGGTCTGGACACGCTGTACGTCATCCCGACCGGGCATGCCTGGCACAAGCCGCGCGCACTCAGCGCTCCCGAACACCGGCTTGCCATGGCGCAACTGGCGTTTGAAGGTCTCCCCCATGTGAAGGTCGACAACCGCGAAATGCGGCGAGCCGGCCCCAGCTACACCGCCGACACGCTGGCTGCATTGCAGGGCGAGCACCCCGGGGCGCAGCTCTACCTGTTGATGGGTGCGGACCAGTTTGCCGCCTTCGGCCAATGGCAGCGCTCTGGCGAGATACGCGATATTGCTATAATTTGCATAGCTGATCGGTCCGATGCTGCGGCAGATTCCACCGAATCCCTGCAGTCATCGCAACTTTCATCAGACCGGCAAAGCGCCGTTCTGACCCTGAACCTCCCGCTGATGCACGTGAGTGCCACGCGAATCCGCGAGTCGGTGGCTGCCAATGGGGCCCTGGCCCCGGACTTGTCCGGGCTGGTTCCCGAGCCTGTGGCGCGTTATATTGCAGCCCATCGGCTCTACCAAACCCAAGATTGAAGCCGGAATCAAAGCCAGCCTTCACCATTTCCACCTTTCAAGCAAAGTACTGAATGACCCCTACCACTGCCAAAACCACGGGCATCGATGCCAAAAAAGATGTCCAGAAGCTGCAGCGTGCCATCGTCGATGGTCTGGAGGATGTGAAGGCCCAGGATATTCAGGTGTTCGACACCGAGCACATCACCTCGCTGTTCGAGCGCGTGATCGTCGCTTCTGGCACTTCAAACCGGCAGACCAAGGCCCTAGCTGCCAGCGTGCGTGACGCCGTGCGCGATGCCGGCTTCAACAAGCCCCGAATCGAAGGCGAAGACAACGGCGAGTGGATCATCGTGGACTGCGGCGCGGTCGTGGCGCACATCATGCAGCCCACGATTCGCCAGTACTACCATCTGGAAGAGTTGTGGGGCGACAAACCTGTCAAGCTGAAACTCGGTGCTCCCGCGCCGCTGGCCAAGGCGTCCAAGCGGGAGCCAGTGGCGGAAGCCAAGCCGAAGGCGGGCGCTAAAACCAGCAACAAGGCCGTAGCCACCAAGCGCGGCGCCAAGCCGGCTGTGAAAGCCGCCAAGCCTGCGCCCCGCGATCCGGAGCCAGGCTATGTGGGTCGGGTGGGTAAAACCAACGACTGGACCGCCAAACGCAATCTGGCAGCACCTGCGGCAGAACCTGCTGCCAAGCCGGCCAAACCCCGCGCAGCCAAACCCGCAGCGAAGATTCCGCTTGTCAAGGTGCCAGTGGCGAAGAAAGTCGCAGCCAAGAAGGCCGTGGCATCTAAAACGGCCAAACCTGCCGCCAAACGTCCGTCGGCTGCCAAGCCGGCCACCAAAGCAGCCAGCAAACCCGCCGCGAAGAAAGCCGCACCGCGCAGCCGATGAGGCTCACCATCGTCGCTGTGGGCCAGAAGGTGCCTGACTGGGCGCAAACGGCTTACGACGACTACGCCAAGCGTTTCCCGCCGGAGCTCAAGGTCGAGCTCAAGGCCGTGAAAACGGAGCCGCGCGCGTCCAAGACGCTGGAAACACTTTTGTCCGCAGAGCGCGCCCGCATTGAGGGCGTGATTGCACGGGGCACCCACGTGGTGGCGCTGGACGAGCGGGGGGCTGCTGTCACCACTGTGGCGCTGGCCGAGCGGCTCAAAAGCTGGCAACTGTCAGGCGACGATGTGGCCATCGTGATTGGCGGGCCGGACGGGCTCGACCCGGACTTCAAACGCGCTGCCCACGAACGCCTGCGTCTCTCCGATCTGACCTTGCCACACGCCATGGTGCGCGTGCTGCTGATCGAGCAGCTCTACCGGGCGTGGAGCATCACCATCAATCACCCCTATCACAGAGAGTGATGGAGCCCCCACGCTTGTCGCTTCGCGTACTGCGCTGCCCCCCGAGGGGGCCGTCCGCCTGTGGCCCGGCGAAGCCGGTTCCACAGCTCCACTGGTGAAGACATTGCCCCACAGATCCCCACTGAATGCCGTTCGTCCTGAGCCTGTCGAAGGATTCTCCCTCGTCCGTTCGCCCTGAGGTATCGAAGGGCAGTGTTAAATCGTCAGACAAGATACGTCCATGAGCCCATTCATCTACCTCGCCTCCCAGAGCCCGCGGCGCCGGCAGTTGCTGGAGCAGTTAGGCGTGGCCTACCAGCTGCTGCTGCCTGATGCTGATGAAGATGCAGAGTCGCTGGAGGACGTGCTGCCCGGCGAATCGCCCACTGCTTACGTTCAGCGCGTGACGCGGCTCAAACTGGCGGCTGCAGTGGCGCGGATGAAGCGGCGCTCGGTTGCGGCGGCGCCGGTGTTGTGCTCTGACACCACAGTCGCCCTCGGTCGCACCATTTACGGCAAACCCGCCGATGCGCGCGATGCGATGCGAATGCTGGGGGAACTCTCGGGGCGTACCCACCGAGTGCTGACCGCTGTGGCGGTGCAGCGCGGCCGGCAGGTGCACGAAGCCCTCAGTGTTTCACAGGTGTCGTTCGAGCCCATGAGCGCCGCGCAGATCAAGGCCTATGTGGCCACTGGTGAACCGCTGGGCAAGGCGGGTGCTTATGCAGTGCAGGGCAGGGTGGCCATGCACATCAGCCGCATCAGCGGCAGCTACTCCGGCATCATGGGCTTGCCGCTGCACGAGACTGCAGCCTTGCTGCGGCAGGCCGGTTTCAAGTTCTAGGGCTTTGGCCTGCCTGAGCGCCGGCCTCCCTACAATCATTGCATGCACCAAGACATCCTGATCAACTGGTCGCCCCAGGAAACCCGTGTGGCAGTGGTCGAGCACGGGGCGGTGCAGGAACTGCACGTCGAGCGCACCTTGGAGCGGGGTCTGGTCGGCAACGTGTACCTCGGCAAGGTGGCCCGTGTGCTGCCGGGCATGCAATCGGCCTTCATCGACATCGGACTGGACCGCGCGGCTTTCCTGCATGTGGCCGACCTGATGAGCAGCATCAACAGCCGGCATGCCGAACCCGAGGCCGTCGCAGGTCCCAACGGCAACGGTACGCCAACACTCCTGCCGATCGAGAAACAGCTCTTTGAAGGGCAGTCGGTGATGGTGCAGGTGCTGAAGGACCCCATCGGCACCAAGGGCGCGCGCCTCACGGCGCAGATCAGCATTGCCGGCCGTCTGCTGGTGTTCCTGCCACAGGACAACCACATTGGCGTGTCGCAGAAAATTCCGCCGCGCGAACGGGAAGCGCTGCGCCAGCGGGTGCAGACGCTGGCGGGCAGCGCGGGTGGTGGCTTCATTCTTCGCACCAACGGCGAAGACGCGACCGATACCGAACTGGCAGACGACATCGCCTACCTGCGCAAGACTTGGGCACGCATCAAGGACGCCTCCATGCGGCTGCCACCCGCGTCAGTGCTGCACCAGGACCTGAGCCTGTTGCAGCGCGTGCTGCGCGACCTGGTGGTTGAGAACACCCAAACCATCCGCATCGATTCGCATGAGCAGTTCGACAAACTTCACGCCTTCGCGACAGAGTTCATGCCAGCCACGGTCAGCAAGCTGCAGCACTATGGCGGCGAACGGCCGATTTTTGACCTGTTCAACATTGACGAGGAGATCGCCAAGGCGCTTGGCCGGCGCGTGGATCTGAAGTCCGGCGGCTACCTCATAATCGACCAGACCGAGGCCCTGACCACGGTGGACGTGAACACCGGCGGTTTTGTCGGTGCCCGCAATTTCGACGACACCATCTTCAAGACCAACCTCGAAGCTTCGCAGGCCATCGCCCGCCAGTTGCGGCTGCGCAACCTGGGCGGCATCGTCATCGTTGACTTCATCGACATGCTGAAGGACAACCACCGCGAGGCGGTGCTGGCCGAGTTCCAGAAGCAGCTGGCGCGAGACCGCATCAAGACCGCGGTGAACGGCTTCTCGGCGCTGGGCTTGCTGGAGATGACCCGCAAGCGCACCCGCGAATCGCTGGCGCACCAGCTCTGCGAGCCGTGCAGCGCCTGCAGCGGCAAGGGTGTGGTGAAAACCGCGCGCAGCGTGACGTACGACATCCTGCGCGAAATCCTGCGCGAGGCCCGGCAGTTCAACCCGCGGGAGTTCCGTGTGGTGGCCTCGCCGAAAGTGATTGAACTGTTCCTAGACGAGGAAAGCCAGCATCTGGCCAGCCTGAGCGACTTCATCGGTAAGCCGGTGTCATTGCAGGCCGAGGCGGCGATGGCGCAGGAACAATACGACATCGTGCTGCTGTGAAGCCGACAAGCACTGCCAACCGAAGGCCGATTGCGATTCTGGTGTATCACCAGATCGCACCAGCGCCGCCCAAGGGCACGCCTTTTCGCAGCCTGTGCGTGTCTCCCGCGGCGTTTGCACGCCAGATGGCACTGCTCAGGATGCTGGGTTACACCGGGCTCTCGATGACTGCGCTGGAACCCTACCTGCGCGGCGAGTGCGAGGGCAAGGTATTCGGCATCACCTTTGACGATGGCTACCAGAACAACCTCACCAATGCCTTGCCGGTGTTGCAGCGGAACGGCTTTTCCTCGACCTGCTACGCCGTCAGTGGGTTGATGGGCCAAACCAACGTCTGGGACAAGGACATTGGCGTGCCGCAAACCCCGCTGATGACCGAGGCCGAATTGCGCCAGTGGGTGGCCGGCGGGCAGGAGGTCGGCTCGCACACCGATCAGCATGTGAATCTGATCGAGGCCAGCGAGAGCGCCGCGGAAG
>CALSAU010000015.1:0-13917 GCA_943372985.1 Polaromonas sp. YR568
AAGGCAAAGAGATGGTGATGCCAGGCGACAACGTGTCGATCACTGTGAAGCTGATCAACCCGATCGCCATGGAAGAAGGTCTGCGCTTTGCCATCCGCGAAGGCGGCAAGACCGTCGGCGCCGGCGTCGTGGCCAAGATCATTGCGTAATTTCTGAACACAGCGAAGGAATTAGCATGGCCACCAAGCAAAAAATCCGCATCCGCCTCAAAGCGTTCGACTACAAGCTGATCGACCAGTCGGCCGCCGAGATCGTGGACACCGCCAAGCGTACCGGCGCGATTGTCAAGGGCCCCGTGCCCCTGCCAACCCGCATGAAGCGTTTTGACATCCTGCGTTCGCCGCACGTCAACAAGACCAGCCGCGACCAGCTGGAAATCCGCACGCACCAGCGTCTGATGGACATCGTGGACCCGACGGACAAAACCGTTGACGCCCTGATGAAGCTCGACCTGCCGGCCGGCGTGGACGTCGAAATCAAGCTGCAGTAATCAGGTAAGCCCCTAAACGGGATGAATTTCCGGTTTCAGGGGCTGCCAATTGTTGAGTCCTGGCGCAGACTTGCCATTTTTGGCAGTCTGCGCTATACTTTTGGGCTGTCCCGGATTTGCAATGCAGGTCCGGGTCAGTTTTATTAACTCTCTTTCACATCAAAACGTCTGTGGCCAATTGAAGTCGCAGCGGTGGAAGTAACGGAGAAAACAATGAGTCTGAGCAACTCCCTCGGGTTGCTGGGCCGCAAGGTGGGCATGATGCGTCTGTTCACTGATGATGGGGACACTGTTCCTGTCACGGTGGTGGATGTGTCCAACAACCGCGTGACCCAGGTTAAAACCGAAGCAAATGACGGCTACGATGCCCTTCAAGTGGCATTTGGCGCACGCAAAGCATCGCGTGTCACCAAGCCGGCTGCCGGCCACCTTGCGAAAGCAGGCGTTGAAGCTGGTGAAATCCTGAAAGAATTCCGCGTGACGCCTGACGTCGCAGGCAAGTATGCCGCTGGCGCAGTGGTGCCCGCAGCCGACGTGTTTGCAGTGGGCCAGCTGGTGGACGTGCAGGGCACCTCCATCGGTAAAGGCTACGCCGGCACCATCAAGCGTCACAACATGAGCTCGCAGCGCGCGTCGCACGGTAACAGCCGTTCGCACAACGTACCCGGCTCCATCGGCATGGCGCAAGACCCCGGACGCGTGTTCCCGGGCAAGCGCATGACCGGCCACATGGGCGACGTCACTGTCACCACGCAAAACCTCGACATCGTGCGCATTGACGAAGCCCGTCAGCTGCTGATGATCCGCGGCGCTGTGCCTGGTTCCAAGGGCGGTTTTGTCACGGTTCGCGCCGCGATCAAGGCCAAGTCCACCAACGCTGCCAAAGGAGCGAACTGATGCAGGTCGAACTCCTGAATGACCAAGGCCTGGCTTCGTCCAAAGTGGACGTGCCCGATACCGTGTTTGGTCGCGAATACAACGAGAGCCTGATTCACCAGGTGGTCGTGGCCTTCCAGGCCAACGCCCGCCAGGGTACCCGTGCCCAGAAAGACCGTGAGCAGGTCCGTCACTCGACCAAAAAGCCTTTCAAACAGAAAGGTACTGGCCGTGCGCGTGCCGGTATGACCTCTTCCCCGCTGTGGCGCGGAGGCGGACGTATCTTCCCGAACATGCCCGATGAGAACTTCACCCAGAAGATCAACAAGAAGATGTACCGCGCCGGCATGGCCTCCATCTTCTCCCAGCTGGCCCGTGAAGGTCGTCTGGCTGTGGTGGATTCGCTGACGGTCGACTCGCCCAAGACGAAAGTCCTGGCCGACAAGTTCAAGGCCATGAACCTCAACTCCGTGCTGGTGATTGCCGATCAGGTTGATGAAAACCTGTACCTGGCATCCCGCAATCTGGTGAACATTCTGGTGGTGGAGCCTCGCTACGCCGACCCGCTGTCGCTGGTGCACTACAAGAAGGTTCTGGTGACCAAGGCCGCCATGGACCAACTCAAGGAGATGTTCGCATGAGCGCCGTGAACGCCAAAACCAAATTCGACGAAGGTCGTCTGATGCAGGTGCTGGTCGCTCCCATCGTGTCTGAAAAAGCCACGATGATTGCCGACAAGACCAATGCCGTGACCTTCAAGGTGCTGCAGGACGCTACCAAATATGAAATCAAGGCTGCCGTGCAGCTGATGTTCAAGGTAGACGTGCAGTCAGTTGCCGTTCTCAATATCAAAGGCAAAACCAAGCGCTTTGGCAAATCCATCGGCCGTCGGGATAACATCCGCAAGGCCTATGTGACGCTCAAGCCTGGTCAAGAGCTGAACCTCGGCGGGGAGACTGCGTAATGGCTGTCATCAAAATGAAACCCACCTCTCCCGGCATGCGCGGGATGGTGAAGATTTCCCGTGACCACCTGCACAAGGGTGAGCCTTACGCGCCGCTGCTGGAGCCGCAATTCCAGAAGGCCGGCCGTAACAACAACGGTCACATCACGACGCGCCACAAGGGCGGTGGTCACAAGCACCACTACCGCGTGGTGGACTTCAAGCGCAACAAGGACGCCATTCCGGCCAAGGTCGAACGCATCGAGTACGACCCCAACCGCACGGCCCACATTGCCCTGCTGTGCTACGCCGACGGCGAGCGCGCCTACATCATCGCCCCCCGCGGCCTTGAAGTCGGCGCCACGCTGATCAGCGGCTCGGAAGCGCCGATTCGCGTCGGCAACGCCCTGCCCATCCGCAACATTCCGGTGGGTTCCACCATCCACTGCATCGAGATGCAAATCGGCAAGGGCGCGCAAATCGCCCGTTCCGCAGGCACCTCGGCGACGCTGCTGGCCCGTGAAGGCACCTACGCCCAGGTTCGCATGCGCTCCGGTGAGGTTCGCAAGATCCACATCGAGTGCCGTGCCACCATCGGTGAAGTTGCCAACGAAGAGCACAGCCTTCGCCGCCTCGGCAAAGCCGGTGTGAAGCGCTGGATGGGTATTCGCCCGACCGTTCGCGGTGTGGTGATGAACCCGGTTGACCACCCGCACGGTGGCGGCGAAGGCAAGACCGGTGAAGGTCGCCATCCTGTCGACCCATGGGGCAATCTGACCAAAGGTTACCGTACCCGTAACAACAAGCGCACGCAGGTCATGATCGTGTCGCGTCGCAAGAAGTAAGGGATAGGCAATGACCCGTTCACTCAAAAAAGGTCCGTTTGTCGACCATCATCTGGTAGCCAAGGCCGACAAGGCCGTGACCACCAAGGACAAAAAGCCGATCAAGACCTGGTCGCGTCGCTCCATGATCCTGCCCGAGTTCATCGGCCTGACCATCGCCGTGCACAACGGCAAGCAGCACGTGCCTGTCTACATCACCGATCAGATGGTGGGCCACAAGCTGGGCGAGTTCGCACTCACCCGGACTTTCAAAGGTCATCCAGCTGACAAAAAAGTTGTGAAGAAATAAGGAAAGACCATGGAAACACGTGCAACCCTCCGGGGCGTTCGTCTGTCGGTCGACAAGGGCCGCCTGGTCGCTGACCTGATCCGCGGCAAGAAAGTGGATCAAGCACTCAACATCCTGAATTTCACGCAGAAAAAAGCTGCTGGAATCATCAAGAAGGTGGTTGAGTCCGCCATCGCCAACGCTGAACACAACGACGGTGCCGACATCGACGAGCTGAAGGTGAAAACCATCTACGTCGAGCAGGGCGCCACGCTCAAGCGTTTCTCCGCGCGCGCCAAAGGCCGCGGCAACAGCATCAGCAAACCCACGTGCCATGTGTACGTGGTGGTTGGCAACTAAAGGCAGGACCATGGGACAGAAAATCAACCCAACAGGCTTTCGCCTTTCCGTCAGCCGCAACTGGTCGAGCCGCTGGTACGCGAGCAACCGTGACTTCGCTGGCATGCTGGCCGAAGACATCAAGGTTCGCGAATACCTGAAGGCCAAGCTCAAGAACGCTGCGGTGTCGCGCGTTCTGATCGAGCGCCCCGCCAAGAACGCCCGCATCACGATTTTCTCGGCACGTCCGGGCGTGGTGATCGGCAAGAAGGGCGAGGACATCGAGAACCTCAAGAAAGAACTGAGCCGCCAGCTGGGCGTGCCGGTCGCCGTGAACATCGAAGAAGTTCGCAAGCCTGAAATTGATGCCAAGCTGATCGCAGACAGCATCACCCAGCAGCTTGAGAAGCGCATCATGTTCCGCCGTGCGATGAAGCGCGCCATGCAAAACGCCATGCGTCTGGGTGCCCTGGGCATCAAGATCATGTCGTCCGGCCGTCTGAACGGCATCGAGATCGCCCGCTGCGAGTGGTACCGCGAAGGTCGCGTGCCCCTCCACACCCTGCGCGCCGACATCGACTACGGCACCTCTGAAGCCAAGACCACCTACGGTGTGATCGGCGTCAAGGTCTGGGTCTACAAAGGCGACACGCTCGGCCGTGGTGACTCTCCTGGCGCCAAACTGGATGCCGCTCCTTCCGAAGAAGAGCGCAAGCCACGCGGCCCGCGTCGTGACGCACGTCCCGGTACCGACCGCCCAGCTCCCCGTGGTGCCCGCGCACCCCGTGGCGCTGCCGGTGGTACCAACACTGCGCCCGCCGATGGCAGCGACAAGCCGGCCGAAGCTACCCTTGGTAGCGAAGCCCCGAAAACCACCGTTAAGCGCGTCCGCAAAGCCGCGCCAGCTGCAGCAGCTGACGGTGCCAAGACCGAGTAATCGGTCTATTAACGGAGAATAAAAATGCTGCAACCCGCTCGCAGAAAATACCGCAAAGAGCAAAAAGGCCGTAACACGGGTGTCGCCACCCGTGGAAGTTCGGTTGCGTTTGGTGACTTCGGTCTCAAATGCACCGACCGTGGTCGCCTGACTGCTCGTCAAATTGAAGCCGCACGTCGTGCGATTTCCCGTCACGTCAAACGTGGCGGCCGCATCTGGATCCGTGTCTTCCCGGATAAGCCGATTTCCCAAAAGCCTGCTGAAGTGCGTATGGGTAACGGCAAGGGCAATCCAGAGTACTACGTGGCTGAGATCCAGCCCGGCAAGATTGTTTTTGAAATCGTCGGCGTTCCTGAAGAACTGGCCCGCGAAGCGTTCCGCTTGGCGTCTGCCAAGCTGCCGCTGCGCACCACCTTCGTCAGCCGCATGATTGGCCAGTAAGGGGAAATGAACATGACCAAATCCGCTGAACTCCGCCAGAAAGACGTTGCCGGCCTGAAAACCGAAGTCAAAGAGCTGCAAAAAGCCCACTTTGGCCTTCGCATGCAGAAAGCCACGCAACAACTGACCAACACCGCCACGCTGCGTTCCACGCGTCGCAGCATCGCTCGTGCCAAGACCATTCTGGCCGAAACCATCGTCAAGCAAGGAGCCAAAAAATGACGGAAGCTAAAAAATCCCTCAAGCGCACCTTGATCGGCAAGGTGGTGAGTGACAAGCGCGCCAAGACCGTGACCGTGCTGGTCGAGCGTCGTGTGAAGCACGAGCTCTACGGCAAGATCGTCTCGCTGTCCAGCAAGTACCACGCCCATGACGAAAAGGGTGAGTACAAGATGGGCGACATGATCGAGATCACCGAAAGCCGTCCGATCTCCAAGACCAAGAACTGGGTGGTGACCCGTCTGGTCGAGAAGGCCGCTGCGGTCTGATCCTGATCCAGCCGCAAGGCCGTCAGTCCAAAAGGCTCACTTCGGTGGGCCTTTTTCGTTTCCTGTTTCTGCTCGAACCCGTACCCAGTGGCTGCTCGCCATGGCATTCATCCTGCAAGAGCATCCGGTACTCATGCAGTGAACGCACGCTCGCAGCCTTCGCACTACACTGCAGGGCTGCATTTTTAACCCCTGACCTTTCAAGAATGAGGAGCACCCCATGATCAAAGTAGGCGACACCCTTCCGGCCACCACCCTGATGGAGTATTCGGAAGTCGAAGGCAATGGCTGCAGCCTTGGCCCCAATCCGGTCGATGTGGCCAAGGCCACGGCCGGCAAGACCATCGCGCTGTTTGCCTTGCCCGGCGCATTCACGCCCACCTGCTCGGCCAAGCATGTGCCCGGCTATGTCGAGAAAGCGGCTGAATTCAAGGCTGCGGGTGTTGACGAGATCTGGTGCCTGAGCGTGAATGATGCGTTCGTGATGGGCGCCTGGGCGCGCGACCAGAAGACCGACGGCAAGGTCCGCATGCTGGGCGACGGCAGTGCCGACTTCGCCAAGGCGACCGGTCTCACGCTGGACCTCGCCGCACGCGGCATGGGCCTGCGCAGCAACCGTTACTCCATGCTGGTCAAGGACGGCAAGGTGGCTGCACTGAACGTGGAAGCACCTGGCAAGTTCGAGGTGAGCGACGCCGCCACGCTGCTGGCCCAAGCCAAAGCCTGAACACAGGCGGCATGGCCTTGAGGTGTGCGCTCACCAGCTGAGCTGTCTGTCAGGGCCCCCTGGAAAGCCACAGCGCCTCGGTGCCGTGGCTTTTCTGTTTTCAGATGGCTGCGTAGCACCGATCGCTGTGCGCAGACCTGCGCTTCAGAGCTCCGCCTTCAGGTAGTGCGCCCCGGCAATCGGGTTGTGATAGTAGGGTGGGATCGGCTCAAAGCCCAGATCGGCATAGAGCGCGCGGGCGGCTTCCATGTCGTCCAGCGTGTCCAGCAGCACGCAGCGGTAGCCAGCCATGCGCGCTGCATCCAGCGCCGCCTCGGCCAGCTCCCGCCCCAGCCCGAAACGCCGGAAGGCCTTGCGGACGAACAGGCGCTTCATTTCACTGGCGTTGGGATAGTCCACGGAATCCAGAGCCCGCAGCGCGCAGCAACCAGCTACCTCCCCGTCCAGCAGGGCCAGCAGCAGCCGCCCCTGCGGCGCCCGGTACTCGCCCGGCAATCCGTCCAGCTCGGCCTGGAAATTCTGGAAGCACAGGTCCACGCCCAGTTGCTCCGCATACTCCATGAAGATGGCGCGGGTGGCGTCCAGCTGCGCCGGAGTCTCAGGCGTGATGAGCTGGAATGTCGGGCGCTGTAGCTGGGTCATGATGCTGGTCGGCCTGCCAGTTTAGCCGGTGCCATGACGGCCTTCTGACCGGTCGCGAGCCGCCAACCTTCAGAAGGCCGGCGCTGCCAGCGTCGACACCCACCAGGCCAGCGCTGAGCTGGCCGCCAGCACGACCGCTGCCCAGGCCCGCGAAACGCCGTCGTCGCGCGAGGGGGGCACCGGTGCTGCCACGGTCTTGTCTCCGTCCATCATCGGGCCGATGAGGTTGTGGCTGCGAAAGAGGTAAACCCCGATCGCCACGATATGCATGGCCACCAGTGCCAGCAACAGCCATTTGCCGATGTTGGTGTGGTAGTTGGTGGCCATGCCCACGGTGGCGTTCGACACCATGCTGGTGAGCGGCCCGGCAAAGGAGATTTCGTCATCGCTCATCAGGCCGGTGGCGACCTGCGCGATCAGGATGGCCAGGATGGCAAACACCGACGCGGCGCCCAGCGGCGTGTGGCCCACCGAATGCTCGGGTTTGCCGCGCCCCCGCAGATAGTCCAGCACGCTGCGGGGGCCGTAAATGAAGGCGGTGAAGCGCGACCAGCGCCCGCCGATCAGTCCCCATACGAGGCGGAACACCAGCAGCGCCAGCACCGCGTAGCCAAACCTGAAATGCCACACCATGGCGCTGCCACCGATGGAGCCCGAGACGGCAAGAAACAGCACACACGAGGCGAGCGCCCAGTGAAACAGGCGCGTGGGCAGGTCCCAGACCCGGACTGTGTGCTTGGTGTGACTGACTGGCATGCGTGCTCCTCGTTTCTGTGTGATCTGCTGTCGGGTGGGCACCTGTCGAAACCGGTCAGGTTCTGGCAGGTTTTCAGGCCAACCGCTGCTTGGTGCTTTCCCGCGGTTCGCGAGTTCCTGCGGAACTTACCATGCTTCGATAAACTCCAGTGCACAGCGCGCATACGCAGGTCGGGAACGATGGACATGTACCCAGCCCAGTGCCGCTCGCTGTCCCATGACCATCAACCCGAGAGGAAACCCATGAAAGCTTTCGCCTTTATTGCTGCTGCCACCCTGCTGGCGGCCGCGGCACCCGCCTCCGCGCAGTTTGCCAAACCGGAAGACGCCATCAAATACCGCCAGAGCGCGCTGTTTGTGATGGGCCAGCACTTCGGACGTGTCGGTGCCATGGTCAACGGCCGTGTTCCGTTCGATGCCAAGGTGGCTGCCGAGAACGCAGAGATCGCCGCCGACATGGCCAAGCTCCCGTGGGTGGCTTTCGGTCCCGGCACCGACAAGGGCGGCAACACCCGCGCCAAGCCGGAAATCTGGACCGAGCAGGCGAAATACAAGGAAGGCGCCGACAAGCTGGTGGCCGAGTCCGCCAAGCTGGCTGCAGCCGCCAAAACCGGCAATCTGGATGCGGTGAAGACCGCATTCGCCGCCACGGCTGGCACCTGCAAGGCATGTCACGATGCCTACCGGACTCAGTAACACCCCCGTCGGACGCTCACTGCGTGTAGCGCCTTCCCCCTTTGCAGGGGGCGGTACCTGCGGCCCGGCTTAGCCGGTTCCGCGGCCCCTGCTGGTGAAGAGGGGATGCTGCTGTGAGTGGATGAAAAAAGGCCGACTCCATGATGGAGCCGGCCTTTTTTGCGTGACGAACGGTCTCAACCCTCTGCCAGCAGCTTTTCAATCAATGCGTGCAGGGCCACGAAGTCGGGCATGCCAACGTATTGTTTGACAATCTCGCCGCGTTTGTTGACCAGGTAGCTGGTCGGGGTGAGTTGCACGTCGCCCCAGGCTTTGGCCACTGCGCCGGTGTTGTCGATGGCGACCTTGAAGGGCAGCTGGCGGGTCTGCGAGAAGTTGACGACGTAGCTCGGTGGGTCGTAGCGCATGGCGACTGCGACCGTCTCATAGCCCTTGCTCTGGTACTTGTTGTAGGTCGAGATGATCTGCGGCATCTCGGCCACGCAGGTCACGCAGCTGGTGGCCCAGAAATTGACCAGCGTCACCTTGCCCTTGAGGTCGGCCGTGGTCTGCTTGCTGCCGTCGAGCAGCACGAAGGTGGATTCCGGTGCCGCCTGTGCGCCAGTGCAGCCCGGCAGGCTCACCAGCGCCGCCGTGGCCAGTGCGGTGGCCAGAGCCATGCGGCATACTGCCAGCCGGGAAGTGAATTTCATCGAAAGGACCTCATCATGCAACGTCGTCATTTTAATCGGGCAGGTGTAGGCACCTTGGGTGCGCTGATAGGAACCACTTACTTGCAGGCTTGGGCCGTGTCCTTCGGCAGCCTGACCAACCAGGAAGCCAGCAGTGGACTGAAGACCGCACTGGAAAAAGGCGCGCTGGCGGCCGTCGCCCTGCTGGGCAAGACAGATGGATTCCTTGGCAACCCGAAAGTTCGCATTCCACTGCCGGGTTATCTGGAAGACGCGTCCCAGCTGCTGAAAAACTTCGGCCAGGGCAAGCGCATCGATGAGCTGGTCACCTCCATCAACCGCGCCGCTGAAGCAGCCGTGCCCATGGGCAAGGATTTGCTGGTGGGCGCCGTACGCTCCATGACGGTCACCGACGCCAAGAACATCCTGCAAGGCGGCGAAACCTCAGTCACCAATTTCTTCGCCGAGAAAACCCGCGCGCCACTGGGCGTGAAGTTTCTGCCAGTGGTCACCCGGGCGACCGAAAGGGTGGGCCTGGCCAACAAGTACAACGAATTCGCCGGCAAGGCCGCCGGCTTCGGGCTGGTGAAGAAGGAAGACGCCAATATCCAGCAGTACGTCACCGGCAAATCACTCGACGGGCTCTACCTCATCATTGGCGAGGAAGAAAAGAAGATCCGTCAGGATCCGGTCGGCACCGGCAGCGCCATCCTGCAGAAGGTGTTTGGTGCCATGAAGTGACCGGCCCGGGCGCAGTGCTGACCTGCGCCACGAGTCTGTCACTTGCCGCGCTAAATCACATTGAGATCATGCGCTCGCCAGGGCTCTCGTCGGGTTCACCGCGCTGCCCGTTGGCAAGCCAGTGAACGCAAAGTCAACCTCGGGTTGGCGTCCGCCGACAATGTCAGCAATTGCTGCGGCCGAGCCGCAGGCGTGGGTCCAGCCCAGTGTGCCGTGTCCGGTGTTGAGAAAGACATTCGATGTCTTGCTGCGGCCGATGTAGGGCACGTTGCTGGGTGTAGCGGGCCGCAAGCCGGTCCAGTACTGTGCGCCCTTGCCGTCGGTCATGCCGGGGAAGAGTTGCTTGACCCGTCTCACGATGGCCTCGCAGCGCACCAGGTTCAGGTCGGTGTTGTAGCCATTGAGCTCGGCAGTGCCGGCAATCCGCAGGCGCTTGCCCAGGCGCGAGAACACCAGCTTGTACTCGTCGTCGGTCAGGCTCACGGTGTACGACGCGGCCTCGTCGATGACTGGCAGCGTGACCGAGTAGCCTTTGGCCGGGTAGATGCGCAGCGACTGGCCCAGCAGCCGCGACCACTGCGCGCTGAAGGAACCCATGCACATCACATAGGCGTCAGCGGTGAATCGCTCCACCCGCCCGCCGGCCTCGCCGGTGCCGGTGACTGCCTGCACGCCGTGGAGCGTGCCGCCGCTGTGGTCCAGCCCCACCACCGTGGTGTGGTACTTGAACTGGACACCAGCGGCCGCGCAGCGTGCGGCCAGGGCCTGCGTGAAGGCGTGGGCATCACCCGATTCGTCGCTGGGCGTGAAGCTGCCGCCCACAATGCTGCTGCGGCATTGCGCCAGTGCGGGTTCGATAGCCACGCATTCGTCAGGCGTTTTCATGTCGAGTTCGCAGCCCTGCTCGCGCATGATGCGTGCCGGCTCCTGCGCCGCATCGAATTCCGCCTGGCTGGTGTAGAAGTGCAGGATGCCGCGTGTCTGTGCGTCGTACCGCAGGCCCAGCTCGGCGCGCAGCTTTTGCAGCGTGCTGCGGCTGTACATGCCGAGGTTGACGATCTGGCGGATGTTCCACGCCGTGCGTGCGGGCGTGCAGTTGCGCAGGAACTCCAGACCCCACAGCCACTGGTGCACGTCGGCACGCAGGCGGAACAGCAGTGGCGCGTCTTCGCGGGCCAGCCACTTCAGCACCTTCAGCGGGGCGCCCGGGTTGGCCCAGGGCTCGGCGTGGCTGACGGAGATCTGACCGCCATTGGCAAAACTGGTTTCCATGGCCGCGCCGGGGCGGCGGTCGATGACGGTGACTTCGTGACCTTGCTGAGACAAATACCAGGCGGTGGTGATGCCAGTGACGCCGGCACCCAGAACCATGACTTTCATGGTGAATCCTTTTCAAACAGTGAACATGGCGCAAGCGCAGGCACGCGAAGCGGCAGGTGCTGATTGAATCGTGAGAATCATGGCAACCGCCAAGCCATCGAGTGCTTGCGGCCGCTTCCACTGTCCCTGTTACCTGAGAGATTCAACCCGTGATGCACGGCGGCATGTGGCGGGCTTTGCTCCTTCGGTGCGCCGCACATTGCATGCGGCGTCTCTCCAGACGGCTGTGTGTTCCGGGCAGTACGGGACCTGAGCGATTATGGAAGTTTGCGCCTTCGGTGGCTGCCTTGTGCTTGGGGGCTGGGGCAGCGCTCTCCTGCTTGAACGCCTTCAGTTTAACACCGGCACCAACCGCCGTATCAACGCCTCAGGACGAGTGCCCTGCGCGCCGTGGTCAGTCGCTCATCGAGGTAAGCGCCATAAAAGTCCGGCACCGAAATGCCGACCAGCCGTTCGGCCACCTCCTGTCCGCGCGGGCCAAAGAACAGCACCGTGGGTGTGAACTTGGCGCGCCACGCGTCGGTTTGCAGTGCTGAGGTGGTGGGTCGTTCGTCAAACCCGATCAAGCGGGCGCTGCGGTCGTTCACGTTGAGCTGCCAGGTGTGCCAGCCCGCGTCACGCTGACCGGGCAGCAGGTAATTGCGCCGCACCAGTTCGCAATAGGGGCAACCGGGCAGGCTGATCAGAAGAATCAAGGGTTCGCCTTTGGCCGCAGCAATGCGCGCCGCCTTGGGCAGCGACGTCGGCACGGGCAGGGCCGTCTCACGCGCCCACGCCGTGCGGTGCAGACCGATCAGCGGCAACGCCAGCCCGGTGGCCACGGCCGCGCAGAGGCGGCGACGGTCTGGTGATCTCACTGTGCGCTGTCCAGCAGGATCTGCGACAGCGCGGGCGCGTCACTCACCATCGGGTCGTGCCCGGTCGCCAGTTCCACAAAGCGCGAGCCTGGCAGCCAGGCACCACCCCAGCAGGCCGCATCGCGGGCGCGCAGGCGGCTCGGGTCGATGCTAGCCAGCGCCGGCCGTGTGCAGCTCACATAGGTGCGTGCGATGGCAGCCACCCGCTGCACATCAAACTGGATCGGTGCCTGGTAGGTGTTGCCGGGGTGTGGCGTCTGGCGACGCATGACCCAGTCGCGGTCGGCGCCTTGCAGGCCGAACTTCGCAGGGTCGGGCGGCGGCAGGCTGAAGTGCGGCGAGGCCTGCGCCGCAGCCATGCGTTCCTGCTGGGTGGCAGCCGACTGCGTGCTGCTCCAGCTTTCCCTTGGCTCGGGCAGGATGGCATCGACATAGACGATGTGCTTGATCCGTTGCGGGACACGATCAGCGACAGCGGTGCCCAGCAAGCCGCCATACGAATGCAGGGCCAGCACCACGTCCTGCAGCTCCTCGGCTTCAATCAGATTGACGACATCACAGATGTGCGTGTCCACCGTGATGCTGGGTGACAGCAAATGCGCGCGTTCGCCCACCCCCGTCAGTGTGACGGCATGCACACGGTGGCCTGCCTGCTGCAAAGTGGCAGTGACGCGCTGCCAGCACCACGCGCCATGCCACGCGCCGTGGACCAGAACAAAATTGGCCATCAGATCACCGCCTTCTGTTTCAGGTCGGCCAGTTGCGTATCAGAGAAGTTGAGCACGCTGCGCAGCACCTCGTCGGTGTGCTGGCCGAGCAGGGGCGGCGGCAGGTCGGTGCGCACTGGCGTGGCACTGAGTTTGATGGGGCTGGACACCAAACGCAAATCCGCTTTCACGGGGTGCTGCCATTCGGTGACCATCTGCCGCGCCTGCACCTGCGGGTCGGCAAACACCTCGGCCAGGTTGTTGATGGCGCCGCAGGGCACCTTGGCCGCTTCGAGCGCAGCCAGCCAGTCGCTTTTGGTCCGCGTCTTCATCACCGCTTCAAGAATCGGCACCAGCTGCGCCCGGTTGAGCACGCGGTCGCGGTTCTTCGCGAACAACGGGTTCACGCCCAGCTCCGGAATGTTGGCCACCTGGCAGAACTTGAGGTACTGCGAGTCATTGCCCACCGCGAGGATGAGGTGGTCCTTGCTGCCATCTGGCGCGGGGGCGACTTCGAACACCTGATACGGCACGATGTTCTGGTGCGCGTTGCCGGCGCGCCCGGGCGCCTTGCCACTCACAAGATAGTTGGCGCCCAGATTGGCCAGCATCGCCACCTGTGTGTCGAGCAGAGCCATGTCCACCTGCTGGCCTTCGCCAGTTTTCTCGGCGTGGCGCAGCGCGGCCAGAATGCCGACGGTGGCGTACATGCCGGTCATCAGGTCGGCCACTGCGACGCCGACCTTCTGCGGTCCGCCGCCCAGGTCATCGCGCTCGCCGGTCACGCTCATCAGCCCGCCCATGCCCTGAATCGCGTAGTCGTAGCCGGCGCGCTCGGCGTAGGGTCCGTTCTGGCCGAAGCCTGTCACCGAGCAGTACACCAGGCGCGGGTTGATGGCTTTGAGCGACGCATAGTCCAGGCCATAGCGCGCCATGTCGCCGACCTTGAAGTTCTCGACAAACACATCGCAGTGCTTCACCAGCTCGCGCATCAGCGCCTGCCCAGCAGGCTGGGCGATGTCGCAGGTGAGCGAGCGCTTGTTGCGATTGGTGCCGAGGTAGTAAGCCGCCTCGGTGTCTGCGCCGGCGGCGTCTTTCAGGAAGGGCGGACCC
>CALSAU010000016.1:0-13880 GCA_943372985.1 Polaromonas sp. YR568
GCGGCGGGGATCAGAGCCCCAGCCGCTCCCGCGTCGCCTTGGTCGGCACGCCTTCGGCGTCCCAGCCGCGCGCAGCGTAGTACTTGGGCAACATCTCGGCCAGCATGTTGACCTTGCCCTTGGCCGGGCCGGTCTTGGCGGCTTCGGTCAGCAGGCGCTTGGGCAGCGAGTCGTCGGCCTTGGTGAAGCCGGCCGCGTTGTTGAACTCGCGCTCCATGTTCCAAATGCGCTCGCCAATTTTTTCCAGCTCCTCGGTGGTGTACTGCTCGCCGCAAGCCGCCTGCAGCTGCGGCGCCAGATCGGCCAGACCCCAGGCGAAGGTGGTGAACACGCACAGGCCCGACGAATCGAACGCTGCTGTCGCATCCTGAAAGGCCTTGACCAGTTCCGGCTTGCCTTCGTGCTCCAGCGGATCGGTCTTGACCGGAATGCCCAGCACCTCAGACGCAATGGTGTAGCCGCGCAGGTGGCAGCCACCGCGGTTGGAGGTGGCATAGGCCAGGCCGATGCCCTGAATGGCACGGCCGTCGTAGGCGGGGAATTCCTGGCCCTTGGACGACATCGACAAATCGGGGTGGCCATACTTGGCGGTCAGTCGCTTGGAGCCCTGACCAATCTCCTTGCCAAAGCCGCGGCCGTTGACGGTTTCTTCCACCAGAAACGCCAGCGCTTGCGCCGAGCCGAACCGCGCCTCGATGCCAACCTGCTCCTTGGTGAGCACGCCCATTTCATAGAGCTCCATCACCGCACCGATGGTCGCGCCAAAGCTGATCGGGTCAATGCCTTCCTCGTTGCAGATCAGCGTGGCGTATTGCAGCGCCTCCAGGTCCTTCACGCCGTTGGCCGCGCCCAGCGCCCACGCCGCTTCGTATTCCAGACCGCCCGAGGCGCCCCAGTACTGCGGCTTGTTGGCCACGGTGAAGTGGCCGGCGTCCATCTTGCTGATGCGGCCGCAGGCAATGGTGCAGCCAAAGCAGGCCTGGTTGGTCAGCAGCTGGGCCTTGCCGTCGGTCTCGCGCGGCGTGGCCATGGCTTCGGCCGAGATGTCTTTGGCGCCTTCGAACTGCACATCCTGGTGGTTGCGCGTGGGCAGGCCGCCGACTTCGTTGATCACGTTCATCAGCACCTGGGTGCCGAACTTCGGCAGGCCCTGGCCGGTGACGGCGTTGTCGTGCAGGATTTTCTTTTTCTCGTAGGTGACCTTCATGAAGGCCTTCGGATCACGGATATTGCCCACGCCGATCGTGCCGCGCACCGCAATCGCCTTGAGGTTCTTGCTGCCCATCACCGTGCCCACGCCCGAGCGGCCGGCGGCGCGGTGCAGGTCGTTGACCACGGCCGCATAGAGCACGCCGTTCTCGCCCGCCTTGCCGATGCTGGAGACGCGCATCAGCGGGTCCTGCAGACCCTTCTTGAGCATGGCCTCGGTTTCCCAGACGCTCTTGCCCCACAGGTGGGCCGCGTCACGCAGCTCGGCCACGTCGTCGTTGATGTAGAGGTACACCGGCTTGGGCGACTTGCCCTCGAAGATGACCATGTCCCAGCCGGCCATCTTCAGCTCGGCGCCCCAGTAGCCGCCCGAGTTGGAGCAGGCAATCGCGCCGGTCAGCGGGCTCTTGGTGATGACGGTGTAGCGGCCGCCGGTGGAGGCCATGGTGCCGGTCAGCGGGCCGGTGGCCCAGATGATCTTGTTGTCTGGCGACAGCGGGTCCACCTTCGGATTGACTTCCGAGGTGAGGTACTTGCTGCCCAGACCGCGCGAGCCGAGGTAGCTCTCGGCCCACTGCATGTTGAGGGGTTCAGAGGTGACAGTGCCAGCCGTGAGGTTGACGCGAAGGATTTTTCCAGCCCAGGACATGTGTGTACTCCTTCAATCTCAGATGGAAGACGGCTGGTTGCCCAGCTTGTTGGCCCAGGCCTGCATCTTGTCCAGACCAGTCCAGTTGGCGTCGATGAAGGTGATGGCGCCAGTCGGGCAGGCCTCGGCGCAGGCCGGCTCGCCACCGCACAGGTCGCACTTCTGCACCTTGCCGGTTTCCTGCACATAGTTGATGGTGCCGAACGGGCAGGCGATGGTGCAAACTTTGCAGCCGACGCAGGTGCTGTCGTTCACCACCTTGGCGCCGGTGAGCTTGTCCATGGTGATGGCCTCGACCGGGCAGGCATGCAGGCACCAAGCTTCGTCGCACTGAGTGCAGGTGTAGGGCACCTTCTTGCCGGTCTCGTGGAAATCGAACACCTTGATGCGCGACTTGGCCGGTGCGAACACGCCGTAGTTCTCGTAAGAACACGCCATTTCGCACTGCAGACAGCCGGTGCACTTCTCCGGGTTGATGTGCAACACTTTTTGCATGCCGATCTCCTTGGGGTAATGGCTGCAGTCACGGCGACTACGGCGCGCCGCGCCCACAGGCCTTGCCTATGAATGAATCTGCATACGATTGTTCGGTTGCGCACTTGGGAAGCCCCTAGGGCAAACCCTGTGCGACCTGCGGGAATTCTCAAAATGCGACAGCCCGCGCCCCGCGTAGGACACATCCGCCGACATATCGGCCGCCATGCCCGGACCCGCAAACCCCGTGCAAGCCCGTACCCGCCGCCAGCCGCAAACGCCTACAGTCAGGGGTTTCAAGCCATTGCAGGGAGACACCCATGAGCCACCCCATCAACCGCCGCCAAGCCATCCAGACCGCTGGCGCCCTTGCCGCCAGCACCGCACTGCCGGGCCTGTTGACCAGCGCCCACGCGCAAGCTGCGTGGCCCACCAAGCCCATCCGCCTGCTGGTGCCCTTCGCACCGGGCGGCAGCTCGGAAATCGTGGCGCGCTCGGCGGCAGGCGAGCTGAGCAAAAGCCTGGGCCAGAACGTGTTTGTCGAGAACAAGCCCGGCGCCAGCGGCAACATCGCCATGCAGGAATGTGCCGCCTCCACCGACGGCCACACCATCATCCTCGGCCACATCGGCACCATGGCGGTGAACCCCTACATCTTTGACAAGCTGCCCTTCGACACCGACAAGGACTTCAAGCCGATCTCACTGCTGGCCAAAGTGCCCAGCCTGTATGTGGTCAACGCCGACGTCCCGGTGAAGAACCTCAAAGAGTTCATCGCGCTGGCCAGAGCCAAGCCCGGTCAGCTCAACTACGGCTCGGCCGGCAACGGCAGCGCCGGCCATCTGGCGTTTGAATACCTGAAGATGGCCACCGGCATCTTTGTGCTGCATGTGCCCTACCGCGGCACCGGCCCGCAGCTCACCGACCTTTTGGCTGGCCGGCTGGAAGCCGCCAGCGTGGGCGCGCCGGCGATTCTGGGCCACATCAAGGCCGGCAAGCTGCGTTGCATTGCCACCGGCACCAAGGACCGCCTGCCGCAACTGCCCGATGTGCCCACCGTGGCCGAAAGCGGCTTCCCCGGTTTCGAGATGACGCAGTGGTACGGCCTCAACGCACCGGCCAACATGCCGCAGGCCCACATCGACCGCATTGCCGACGGCTGCGCCAAGGCCATGCGCAACGCGCAAGCCACCGAGCGACTGCGCGGCGACACCGCCCTGCCTGTGGGCGATACGCCGGCGCAGTACGCGGCCTTCATCAAGACCGAGCAGACGCGCTGGAAGCAGGTGGTGGCGCGGGCCAAGATCAAACCGGACTGATTGCTGCCGTGAACTGCCGCCCCGGCTGCGGTGCCTGCTGCATCGCGCCGTCCATCAGCTCCGCAATCCCCGGCATGTCCCACGGCAAGCCGGCCGGTGTGCGCTGCGTGCAGCTGGATGCTGGCAACCGCTGCATGATCTTTGGCCGGCCAGAGCGCCCGGCCGTCTGCAGCGGGCTGGCCGCCTCACTGGACATGTGTGGCTCTGACGAAGAAGCGCGGGCGACCGGTAACGCCCATGCACTCCGTTATCTGGACCGGCTGGAACTGCTGACCACGCCGCCCTGAAACGCCAAGACCACGTCAGGACCGCGCTAGCCAGCCGTCAACAACCGCGCCGGGGCAATCGACACTGAACGCGGCACGGCAGCCGGCGAATGCGCGTCGCCTTCCACCACACGCATGTCCTTGCGCAGCATCTGCACACCGCCAAAGATGGTGGCAAAGGCCACGTCCTTGGCATCGCGACCGGTGCCCACGCGCACCAGCCGGTCGATGGGGGCCATGCGGGTGGCGTCGAGAATCACCCAGCGCCCTTCCAGCCAGACCTCGAACACCGCGTGAAAGTCTTCGGGTGGCTCGGCAAAGTGCACGTAGCCGACCACCAGCCGCGCCGGAATGTTCAGCGCGCGGCACAGCGTGATGCCCAGATGCGCGAAGTCGCGGCACACACCGGCGCGGTGCACAAACACCTCCTGCGCCGTGGTGGTCGAATTGCTGAAGCCGGGCAGGTAGGCAATCGAGTCGTGAATCCACGATTCGATCGCACGCACCCGGCCAATGCCCGGCGGCAAATGCCCAAACAGCTGCTGCGCCGCGCGGCTCATCACATCCGACTCGCAGTAGCGGCTGGGCATCAGGTAACGCAGCACATCGTCGGGCACCGAAGTCACCGCCGCTTCGTCGAGATGCAGCGGAATGGCCGGCTGGTGCAGCTCCACCGTCGCGTGGTAGTTGACAGACAGCACGCCCGGCGGTGCGTCCAGACGAAAAAAGCGGTTGCCGTTGCGTTCGTCCGAGAAGCTGCGCACCGTCCTGCTGGGCGTGATGGTCAGGCGCTCCTGCACCACGCGGTGGCCGTCGTCAAACGCCGCCTCGATGTGAAACAGGAAATGGGCGGGGGCGCTGACCTGGTATTCCAGCAGCAGGTCGATCACGGTGGTGTGCATGGGGTGGGGGAATTCAGAAAATCAAAGTCGGGTTCGGGGCTGGCGGTGCGCCTGTGGCTCCAGCACAAACCAGTGCTGGCAGGTGACCCACACAATGCGTGCAGCACGCTCCAGCACATCGGCCGACTGCACGGCATGGCGACGGGCGCGCAGGCGGCAGAGCAGCAACAGCTCGGCCACACCGGCCTGCAGCCGCATCAGCGCACGGCTGCCGCGCGTGGCCGGCAAGGCAGGCAGCAGAGCCGGCGCGGTGATGACGGCGCGAGTGGATTCCTGGGGATGGTGCTTCGGGTCTGTCACTTGAGCACCTTCTTCACTGCACCCACTCCGAGTGCGGCCAGCACCACAAAGATGACGGCGAGGATGAGGAAGAAGCCGAACAGCACCTTGGCAATGCCGGCCGCACCGGCAGCCACACCACCGAAGCCGAGGGCACCGGCAATCAGGGAAATGACGGCAAAAATAATCGCGTACTTGAGCATGGCGGTCTCCTGTTCATCGCGCCCCGATGCAGCCAGCGCCTGCTGACGGTCGGGGGAATTACAGAGTTCGAACGACAAGTCACTGCGACATGGCAATGCGTGACGTTCGTCGGGCGGGTCAGGCAGGTCATCGGTCATGCTGCCCCTTGGCTCCATGCTAAAAGCCAGCGGCTTCGCTGCCGCTCAGCAGCGCCCGCATCGACCTGTAGGACATGGCCGTCAGGCCGGTCCGGGTGGGTTGCTGAAGGTAACTCGGCGTAACGCTTTGCAGCGTCTTGTCGCGTGCCGAGCTGGCGTGGTGGCCTATTTACCGAACAGCCCGCGCAAGCCTTCACCCATGCGGTCACCGATGTTCGCGCCGGCACCGGTGCCCACGCCCGGCAGCAATGCAGTACCGATGGCAGCGCCCACCAGCGCCGACCGCGAGAGGCTCACCTCTGGCTTGTCGATAGTTCCACCCACCGTGAGCGGCACACCGACCGCACCACCCAACGCGCTGCCCACTTTGGTGTCGCCAGCCACGGCCACCGTGACGCGACCGCTCAGCGCCTTGGCGGGTGAGATGGCCACGTTGCCGGTGGCGCTGAGAGCACCGGAGCTGGCCACCAGGTTGCTCAGCTGCACCGCCTTGCCCTGGGTGGTCACCAGCCCGGCAAGAGTGTCGATGCGGGTCTGCCCACCACGGCTGATGCCCACCGTCTGCACCGCCTTGGCCAGATCAATGCCATCGAGCACCGCATTGCGCACCGTGAAGGTGGTCTGCGTCTGCAAGGCGTCCGCCAGCGCCGCCGTGCTGGCCGCGCGCCCCTGCAGGGTGGTCGTGGCGTCCAGCAGTCCCGTCAGTGTCTTGCTGGGCGCCGTCAGCGCCGACACCTCAACGCCTTGCGTCCTGAGCTGCCCCTTGAGCACCCACACCCCGCCTTGCGGACCGCGCCCTTCGGCGCCCGGTGCACGCTGCAGACCCAGCGGCCCTTCCACGGTGCCACCGCCCACATTGACCTTCAGGGACCATTCATGCCCGACGCTGGCGAGATCGGCCGCCGCATCCTTGCGCACCAGGGTGGCCTGCAGCCCCTGCGGATGGCCCTTGAGCAATTTGAAGGTGGCGTTGTCCGGCAGTCCGTCGCTGCCCAGCCGTGCTTCAGCCTGCACCGTGGTACGGGCGCCCGCCACGCTGACCCAGGTCACGTCATCGAGCACGGTGCGGCGGGGCAGAAAGGCCGCCACGGCCGCGCCCGCCTCCGCACCGCCGACATCCTTTGCGGGCGCAGGTGGCTTGCTGCCTTTGGGGGTTGCTGCGGGCTCCGGATTTTTCTTCTGCATCGCCAGCATCACCGCGTCCACACCGCGCTGCGGAATCACGGCGCGGCGCACCAGCAGTGTCGCCACCTCCAGCCGGCCCGCGAGCAAAGGGCGCCACAGCGGGCGTACCTCGACACGGCCCACGGTGATGGGCGCCGCGGTCTTCACCTCGATGCCGCTCACAGCCACCGCCGGCAATGGCCACACGTCCACCGCAATATTGCCCAGCGCCACCGGCACACCCAGTGCGGTGGAGGCCTCACGCTCCAGGCGGCCGCGAAAGTCGTCGGTGCCGATCCAGCGGTGCAGCGTGAAGGCCGTGGCCGCCAGCAGCAGCATCAGTGCCACCGCGGCAATCACCAGCCATTTGAAAACCTTAGTCATGCCTCAATTGTCGCGCGAACGACCGGCGCCGGGCGCCACGTCCAACGCACAGCACGGTTCAGACAACCCGGCTAGCATTACCGGTTCGCCCACGTGTTTCACGGCGGCTGGCATCTGCGTCTGCCGCCTTCCCTACCGCCCCTGCCAAGGAGTCTTTCCATGAAGCTTTACTACTCGCCCGGCGCCTGTTCGCTGTCGCCCCACATCACGCTGCACGAGTCAGGCCTGAAATTCCAGCACATGCTGGCCCCCACCAAGACGCACCGGCTCGAAGACGGCACCGACTACTACACCATCAACCCGCTGGGTTATGTGCCGCTGCTGGAGCTCGACGACGGCACCCGCCTGACTGAAGGCCCGGCCATCGTGCAGTACATCGCCGACCTGGTGCCCGAGAAAAAGCTGGCCCCTGCCAATGGCACGCTGGCGCGCTACCAACTGCAGTCGTGGCTGACCTTCATCGGCACCGAGCTGCACAAGGGCTTCAGCCCGCTGTTCAACGCCGCCACACCGGCCGAGTACAAGCCCATCGTGATCGACCGCCTGATGTCGCGCCTCAAATGGGTCGATGCCCAGCTGGCCGGCAAGCACTACCTGATGGGTGACACCTTCAGCGTGGCCGATCCCTATCTCTTCACCGTGACCAACTGGGCCCCGCGCGTGGGTGTGGACATTTCGGGCTTTGCCAACATCGCGGCCTTCCGCGAGCGCATGGCGGCCCGCCCGGCCGTGCAGGCCGCGATGAAGGAGGAAGGCCTCATCAAGTAAGCGGGTGTTTCGCCGCAAAGCCCCTATCACGAACCGAGCAGCCCGTGTTGTGCGCAGTCATTGCATGACGCGCACACTACGCCCTCTTTCATTATCAGGGAGCTTTCCATGACCACACTGTTCGACCCCACCCACGCGGGCGATCTCGCACTGGCCAACCGCATCGTGATGGCGCCGCTGACGCGCAACCGCGCGCCCAACGCCATTCCCACACCGCTGATGGCCGAGTACTACGCCCAGCGCGCCTCGGCCGGCCTGCTGATCACCGAGGCCACCGCCATCAGCCACCAGGGCCAGGGTTATGCCGACGTGCCAGGTCTTTACGGCACCGAACAGCTTGACGGCTGGAAGCGCGTGACGCACGCGGTGCACGAAGCCGGCGGCAAGATCGTGGTGCAGCTCTGGCACGTGGGCCGCGTCTCGCACACCGACCTGCAGCCCGACGGCGGCCAGCCAGTGGCCCCCTCGGCCATTACCGCCAAAACCAAGACCGTGCTGCTGAAAGACGGTGCGCCGGTGTTTGTCGACACCTCCGAGCCGCGCGCGCTGAAGGCCGAAGAACTGCCCGGCATCGTGCACACCTACCAGGCGGCGGCGCGCAACGCGGTCGAGACCTGCGGCTTTGACGGCGTGGAAGTGCACGGCGCCAACGGCTACCTGCTGGACCAGTTCCTGCGCGACGGCTCCAACCAGCGCACTGACGACTACGGCGGCAGCATCGAGAACCGCGCCCGCCTGCTGCTGGAAGTGGTGCGCGCCGTGACGTCTGCCATCGGCGGCGGCCGCACTGGCATTCGCCTGTCGCCCGTCACGCCGGCCAACGATGCCCGCGACAGCAACCCGCAGCCACTGTTTGAATACGTGGTGCGCGAGCTGGCGTCGCTGAACCTGGCTTACATCCACATCATTGAAGGCTCGACCGGCGGGCCGCGCGAGCTGCCCGATGCACCGTTTGACTACGCGGCGCTCAAGGCCGCCTACCGCACCGCCGGCGGCAAGGGCGCGTGGATGGTGAACAACGGCTACGACAAGGCCCTCGCTGAAAAAGCCGTGGCTGGCGGCGCCGATCTGGTGGCGTTTGGCGTGCCCTTCCTGGCCAACCCCGATCTGGTGGAGCGCCTGCGCAAGAGCGCCGCGCTCAATGCGCCGGACAAGGCCACCTTCTACGGCGGTGGCGCCAAGGGCTACACCGACTACCCGACGCTGAAGGCCGCCTGAGCTGATGGAATGACGGGCTGACCCCCACAGGCTGACTTGGGGGCGCTGGGGCCGGCGCAAGCCTTCCAGCGCCGCCCATCACCGACCTCATCACCCACCTGGAAGGTGTCTCCTGCACGACACCGGCGGCCATCCCGGACGCCGGGTCAAACGGGCCTGTTGAGCGGGCCCATCTCCCGTGCGCGCTATGTTTAGATGAGCGCCCGACTGTGTCAGACATTGACGAATCGCAATTTTCCTGCCGGTGGCGCCTGCCGTCGGATTTCCCGGCAACGCAAGGCGTGGGCATGGGCAAGGACATGGGGTAAGCACCGTGCTTGCACCGGGAACGTTTGTTGCATAGTCCTTTTTTGTCATTCACTCAGTCAGGTAACACGCCCATGAAACTCACCCGCAGCTCCATCGCTCTGTGCGCCTTGCTCGCTCTTGGCACCAGCGCGGTGCAGGCCAAAACCTTCAAATGGACCAGCGCCAGCGACATTCCGACCTGGGACATCCATTCGCAGAACAACGCCCTGGGCAACAGCGTCCACTCTGCGGTTTATGACTCGCTCGTTTTCTACAACAGCCGCACCTTCAAGCCGGAGCCCGTGCTGGCGACCAGCTGGAACCAGCTGACGCCCACGCAGCTGCGCATCACGCTGCGCAACAACGTGAAGTTTCACGATGGCACGCCCTTCACCGCCGATGACGCCGTTTTCTCGCTCGAACGCGCCATGGGCAAGAACTCCAACTACACGGTTTACACCCAGGGCATCACCAAGGTCGTCAAGGTCAACAACAACACCATCGACATCATCACGGCTGGCCCCAATCCGGTGCTGATCAACCAGCTCACCGAGCTGCGCATGATGAGCAAGGCATGGGCAGAAAAGAACAACTCCGCCACGCCCAAAGACATCAAGACGCCCGAAGAAAACTTTGCGCACCGCAATGCCAACGGCACCGGTCCATTCATGCTCAAGGAATGGCAGCCCGACCAGAAGATCGTGCTGGTCAGGAACCCCAACTGGTGGGGCAAGGCCGAAGGCAATGTCACCGAGGTGGTTTACACACCGGTGAAGGCCGTGGCCACGCGCATGGCCGCCTTGCTCTCGGGCGAGGTCGATCTGGTGCTTGACCCAAGCCCGCAAGACCTGCCACGCGTGCGCTCCAACCCCGACCTGAAAGTGCTCGACGGCATTGAAAACCGTACCATTTTCTTCGGCATGGACCAGTTCCGCAACGAACTGGTGGGCAGCAACATCAAGGGCAAGAACCCGCTCAAGGACGTGCGCGTTCGCAAGGCGCTGTACCAGGCCATCGACATGCCGACCATCGCACGCGTCGCGCTGCGTGGCCAGGGCCAGCCCACCGGTGCGCTGGTGGCGCCGCAGGTGGCGGGGTGGACCGAATCGGTTCATGCACGCTTCCCGTTTGATGTCGCTGCGGCCCAGAAGCTGCTGGCCGACGCCGGCTACAAGGACGGCTTCGAGGTGGACTTTGCCTGCCCCAACAACCGCTACATCAATGACGAGCAGATCTGCCAGGCCGTCACAGCCATGTGGGCGCGCGTCGGGGTGAAAGCCAAGCTGCGCACCCTGCCGCTGGCCACGTATTTCCCGATGATCCAGCGCTACGAGGCCAGCATCTACATGCTGGGCTGGGGCGTGCCGACCTTCGATGCGCTGTACTCGCTGCAGTCGCTGGTGCGCACGGTGGGCACGGGCGGTGACGGCAACTACAACGTGGGCCGCTACAGCAACCCCAAGCTGGACGCCATCATTGACCGTTCCAAGACGGAGACCGATCCTCTGATCCGCGCCCGCCTGCTGACCGAAGCGCTGACGCTGTCCAACGAAGACGTGTCCCATCTTCCGCTTCACAACCAGATCATCCCCTGGGCGATGAAGAAGAACATCGACGTGGTGCACCGCGCCGACAACCGGCTTGACTGGCGCCTGATCAAGGTCAACTGACCTGCTGCGCCCCTGACCTGTTGACCCCTTGACCCCCGGCCGGACCGCGCCCCCTGGCGGTACCGGCTGGTTCATTTCTGTGTGCAACCCGGCGGGTCTGGCCTGCCTGAATCACGATGCTTGCATTCATTCTCCGGCGACTGGCGCAAGCCATCGTCGTCATGGTCTGCGTGGCGCTGATCGCCTTCATGCTGTTTCAGTATGTCGGTGACCCGGTCGTTTTCCTGCTGGGGCAGGACGCCACGCCCGAACAGGTGCGCGCGATGCGTGCCGAGCTCGGGCTGGACCAGCCCTTTGTGGTGCAGTTCTGGCACTTCCTGATGAACGCCGCGCAAGGCGAATTTGGCATGAGCCTGCGCCAGGGCACGAAGGTCTCGCGCCTGATTGGCGAGCGCCTGCCGGCCACCCTGGAGCTCGCCCTGATGGCGGGTTTGCTGGCCCTGATGGTGGGCATTCCCATGGGCGTGTACGCAGCGCTCAAGCGCGGCTCGTTCATCAGCCAGCTGTTCATGACCGTCTCGCTGCTGGGGGTCTCGCTGCCCACCTTCCTGATCGGAATTTTGTTGATCCTGGTGTTTGCCGTCACGCTGGGCTGGTTCCCCAGCTTTGGCCGCGGGCAAGTGACACAGCTGGGCTGGTGGAGCACCGGGCTGTTGACGGCGAAGGGCTGGCAGCACATCACGCTGCCGGCGATCACGCTGGCGATTTTCCAGCTCACGCTGATCATGCGGCTGGTGCGCGCGGAAATGCTTGAAGTGCTGCGCACCGACTACATCAAGTTCGCGCGCGCACGGGGCCTGACCAACCGGGCCGTGCATTTTGGCCATGCCCTGAAGAACACGCTGGGGCCCGTCATGACCATCACCGGCCTGCAACTCGGCGGGCTGATCGCATTTGCCATCATCACCGAGACGGTGTTCCAGTGGCCCGGCATGGGCCTGCTGTTCATCCAGGCCGTGACCTTTGCCGACATTCCCGTGATGGCGGCCTACCTGTGCCTGATTGCGCTGATCTTCGTGGTCATCAATCTGGTGGTGGACCTGCTTTACTTTGCCGTCGATCCGCGCCTGCGCGTTGAAAAGCCGGGCGGACACTGATATGAATTTCCTGAAAAAATGGCGCGACAGCGACGTCGGCCACAGCTTTTTCTCCTCGCCCACCGCCATCGTTGCCGCGGTCATCGCGCTGGTGTGCCTGGTGGCTGCCGTGTTTGCGCCGTGGCTTGCGCCGCACAACCCCTTTGACCTGACAACGCTGGAGCTCGGCAACGCCCGCCTTCCACCCGCCTGGAGTGAGGGCGGCTCCAAAGGCTTTTTGCTGGGCACCGATGACCAGGGCCGCGACATCCTGTCGGCGCTGCTGTACGGCGCGCGCATCTCGCTGGCGGTCGGTCTGGCCTCGGTGGTGCTGTCGGTCGTCGTCGGGGTGAGCTTCGGACTGATCGCCGGCTTCCTGGGCGGCTGGGTCGACGGGCTGCTGATGCGCCTGTGCGACGTGATGCTGTCCTTTCCTGCCATTCTGGTGGCGCTGCTGATTGCCGGCGTGGGGCGCGCGCTGTTCCCGAATGCGCATGAGACCCTGGCCTTCGGCGTGCTGATCATCTCGATCTCGCTGACCGGCTGGGTGCAGTACGCCCGCACCGTGCGCGGCTCGACGCTGGTCGAACGCAACAAGGAGTACGTCCAGGCCGCACGCGTGACGGGCGTGGCGCCGTTTCGCATCATGCGGCTGCATGTGTTGCCCAACGTGATGGGGCCGGTCCTGGTGCTGGCCACCATCCAGGTCGCCACGGCCATCATCACGGAAGCCACGCTGTCGTTCCTCGGCGTCGGTGCGCCGCCCACCTCGCCATCGCTCGGCACGCTGATCCGCATCGGCAACGACTATCTTTTTTCAGGCGAATGGTGGATCACCATTTTTCCCGGCGCCATGCTGGTGCTGATTGCGCTGTCGGTCAACCTGCTGGGCGACTGGCTGCGTGACGCTTTAAATCCCAGATTGCAATGATGCGAATTTCTTTTCAAGCAACCACCGCAGAACCGGCTCTGCCGGGCCGCTGGTGGTGCCCCCTTGAGGGGGAGGCGGCCGCAGGCCGCATCGGGGGCAGGCCTTGAGTCTGCTTCAAGTCAAGAACCTCGTGGTGGAATTTCCCCACCGGCGTGGCACCTTGCGCGCCATTGACGACATCTCGTTCGACATCGCGCCCGGGGAAATCCTCGGCGTGGTGGGTGAGTCGGGCGCCGGAAAATCCCTCACCGGCGCGGCCATCATCGGCCTGCTGGAGCCGCCTGGGCGCATCGCGTCAGGGCAGGTCCTGCTGGAAGGTAAGCGCATTGACCAGCTGCCTTACGAGGAAATCCGCCGGATTCGCGGTCGCAAGATTGGCGCGATTTTCCAGGACCCCCTGACCTCGCTCAACCCGCTGTACTCGGTCGGCCGGCAGCTGACGGAAACCATCATCACGCACCTGAACGTGAGCCAATCAGAGGCGCGCCGCCGCGCCATCGAGTTGCTCAGGGACACCGGCATCCCGGCAGCCGAGCAGCGCATCGACCACTTCCCGCACCAGTTTTCGGGCGGCATGCGCCAGCGCGTGGTGATCGCCCTGGCGCTGGCAGCCGAGCCGCAACTGATCGTGGCCGACGAGCCCACCACCGCACTGGATGTGTCGATTCAGGCGCAGATCATCACGCTGCTCAAGACCATCTGCAAGGACCGAGGCGCTGCCGTGATGCTGATCACCCACGACATGGGTGTGATCGCGGAGACCTGCGACCGCGTGGCGGTGATGTACGCGGGCCGGATTGCCGAGATCGGCCCGGTGCATGACGTCATCAACCGCCCGTCCCACCCCTACACCGCCGGCCTGATGGCCTGCATTCCGGACATGAGCGTGGACCGCGAACGCCTGCACCAGATCGATGGCGCCATGCCGCGCCTGAATGCCAT
>CALSAU010000017.1:0-13804 GCA_943372985.1 Polaromonas sp. YR568
AGCATGGACAGGTGCTGGATGCCGAAAATCTGCGCCACCACCGCATTGGTCGGTGGAATGGTCGACAGCCACAGCAAGCCCATGACGCTGGCAAAGATGTAAACACTGAGCGGGGTCAGCGGTGCGGCGAGAAAGATGGCGATGACCACGGCGCGCGAGAAGTAGATCGTGGCCAGGATTTTCTTCTTGGCGATGCGCTGGCCCAACGAGCCGGCGATGTAAGTGCCAAACACATTGAACAGGCCAATCAGCGCCAGGGCATAGCTGGCCACCTCCGGAGAAAGCCCTTTGTCCTTCAGGTAGCTGGGCATGTGCACGCCAATGAAGACCACCTGAAAGCCACAGACGAAGTAACCCGCCATCAGCAACTGGAAGCTGGGGTACTTGAAGGCCTCCTTCAGTGCCTGAAGAATGGTTTGTTCCCGCTGCACCGGTGCGCTGCTGGAAAATCCTTTCTCCCGCAAGCCGAGGGCCAGCGGCATGATGAGCAGCACGGCGCCTGCGAGCGCGAGCAGGGCCTCTTTCCAGCCCAGCCCGCTGATCAGAAAGCCCTCGACCGGCACCATCAGGAACTGACCGAAGGAACCCGCAGCAGCGGCCACACCCATGGCCCATGAACGCTTGCTCTCGGGAATATTGCGACCAATCACGCCGTAAATCACCGCATAGGTGGTGCCGGCCTGCGCCGCGCCGATCAGCACGCCTGCCGTGAGCGTGAACATCGGGCCCGTCGTGGATTGCGCCATGCCCACCAGGCCCAGCGCGTAGAGAACGGCACCACCCAGAATCACCCGGAACGCGCCAAAGCGGTCGGCGGCCATTCCCGCAAAAATGCCGAACACGCCCCAGGCCAGGTTCTGCACGGCCAGTGCAAAGGCGAACGTCTCGCGCGTCCAGCCCTGCGCCTGGGTGATGGGCTGAAGCCACAACCCAAAGCCGTGGCGGATGCCCATGGACAAGGTGACGATGGCGGCGCCGCAGATCAGCACCTGCGCCATGGAAAGAGGGGGGCGGATCGATGGCGTGAAAGACATCCAGCCAATGTAACCAATGCCGTGCCTGTTTGCTGCTGAAAGTTTTGGTGAAAATTTTCAGGGCATTGATGCGTCGATGACGTCGATGGTCTGCTCCGGCTGGGTCGAACCGGAAATACTGGATATTTATCCAGCTTTAAAATCCCGGCGGTCTACAATCCGTGCTCCCATGGCCGATAAAACCCCCACTGAATATTCCGAAGGCTCCATCCGCGTTCTCAAAGGGCTGGAGCCGGTCAAGCAGCGTCCGGGCATGTACACCCGCACCGACAACCCGCTGCACATCATCCAGGAAGTGCTGGACAACTCTGCCGACGAAGCGCTGGCAGGGCACGGCAAGAAAATCAAGGTCACCCTGCACACCGACGGCTCGGTGAGCGTGGAAGACGACGGCCGCGGCATTCCGTTCGGCCTGCATCCCGAGGAAAAGGCCCCGGTCGTGGAACTGGTCTTCACCCGCCTGCATGCCGGCGGCAAGTTCGACAAGGGCAAGGGCGGTGCCTACAGTTTCTCCGGCGGCCTGCATGGCGTGGGCGTGAGCGTGACGAATGCGCTGTCCAAGCGCCTGGAAGTCACCTCTTATCGCGAGGGCAGCGTGGCCAGCCTGGTTTTCTCCGGTGGCGATGTCACCGAGAAGCTGCAGGTGCGCAAAGCTGGCGAGGGCGACCGCAAGACCGGCACCACGGTGCGAGCCTGGCCAGACGCGAAATACTTCGAATCGTCCGCACTACCGATGACCGAACTGATGTATTTGCTGCGCAGCAAGGCAGTGCTGATGCCGGGTGTGAGCGTGACCCTCACCACCGAAAAGACCCGTGACACCCAGACCTGGTTGTACAAGGGCGGCCTGCGCGACTACCTGATGCAGACGCTGACGGCCGACCCGGTGATTCCGATGTTCGAAGGCGAAGGCTTTGCCGACAGCAACCACGACAGCTTTGCCGAAGGCGAGGGCGCGCAGTGGTGCGTGGCCTTCACCGAAGACGGCCAACCGGTCCGTGAAAGCTACGTCAACCTGATCCCGACCAGTGCCGGCGGGACGCACGAAAGTGGCCTGCGCGACGGCCTGTTCAATGCGGTCAAGAGCTTCATCGAACTGCACTCGCTGTTGCCCAAGGGCGTCAAGCTGTTGCCGGAAGACGTGTTCGCCCGCGCCAGTTATGTGCTCTCGGCCAAGGTGCTGGACCCGCAGTTCCAGGGCCAGATCAAGGAGCGGCTCAATTCCCGCGATGCGGTGCGGCTGGTCTCCAGCTACGTGCGGCCTGCGCTGGAGTTGTGGCTCAACCAGCACGTCGATTACGGTAAAAAGCTTGCCGAACTGGCCATCAAGGCAGCGCAAACCCGCCAGAAGGCCGGGCAAAAGGTGGAAAAACGCAAAGGCTCGGGCGTGGCGGTGCTGCCCGGCAAGCTGACCGACTGCGAGAGCCGCGATCTGGCGCACAACGAGGTGTTTCTGGTCGAGGGCGACTCCGCCGGCGGCAGCGCCAAGATGGGCCGCGACAAGGAAAGCCAGGCCATCCTGCCGTTGCGCGGCAAGGTGCTCAACACCTGGGAGGTCGAGCGCGACCGCCTGTTTGCCAATACCGAGATTCATGACATCGCGGTCGCCATCGGTGTCGATCCGCACGGTCCGAACGACACGCCTGACCTTTCGGGCCTGCGTTACGGCAAGGTCTGCATCCTGAGCGATGCCGACGTTGATGGGTCGCACATCCAGGTGCTGTTGCTGACTCTGTTTTTCCGGCACTTCCCCAAGCTGATCGAGGCGGGCCATGTCTATGTGGCGCGGCCACCGCTGTTCCGGGTGGATGCACCGGCCCGTGGCAAGAAGCCGGCGTCCAAGGTCTATGCGCTTGACGAGGGCGAATTGACCGCCATACTGGACAAGCTGCGCAAGGATGGCGTGCGTGAGAATGCCTGGAGCATCAGCCGCTTCAAGGGGCTGGGCGAAATGAGTGCGGAACAATTGTGGGAAACCACGCTCAATCCAGATACACGCCGGCTGCTGCCGGTGCAACTGGGCAACCAGGACTTCCTGCAAACGGAAAACCTCATCACCAAACTGATGGGCAAAGGCGAAGCAGCAGCCCGCCGCGAACTGATGGAGTTGCACGGCGACGCCGTGGAAATTGACATTTGATGGTTTTTTCAGCCCTGTTCCGCCAACACCGCCGCTTGCCGCTTCGTGGCTGGCTGACTGCGGCCGTCTTGCTGGCCGGGTTGCAGGCGACCCCGGCGCGCGCGGATATCTGGGCCTATGTCGACGCGCAGGGCATTGCCCATTTTTCTTCGACCCGGCTCGACAGCCGCTACGAGCTGTTCTTCCGGGGTGGTCAGTCCTTCAGCGCCGGCAAGGGTGTTGCCAGTCAACGGCTGGATGCCGGGCGTGGCGCAGGCGTGGCGGCCGCGCCGACCAAGCTGCTGGCGTACTTCGATGTGTCGCCTAACTACAAGGCGGTCAAGCATCTGCTGCGCGAAGCCTCCGTCACGCACGGAATTGATTACGAATTGCTGCAGGCATTGATTGCCACCGAGTCGGGTTTCGATGCCAACGCCGTCTCACCCAAAGGCGCCGTGGGCCTCATGCAACTGATTCCGCCGACCGCCGAGCGCTACGGCGTCAAGGCGGATCGCGATGTGCCCATCCAGAAGAAGCTCACCGACCCCCGCACCAACATCCGGGCCGGCTCCAGCTACCTGCGCGACCTCATCAAGATGTTTCCGGGCCAGCTGGAACTTGCTCTCGCAGCCTACAACGCGGGCGAGGGCGCGGTGCAACGTGCGGGCAACCGGATTCCCAATTACCCCGAGACGCGCAACTACGTCAAAACCGTGATGGAGCTGTACAACCATCTCAAGCCCCCCAGTGCGGTGGGCAGCGTGGGCCGTGTCCGCATGGAGATGATGGGCGGCACTTCTGGCCGTGCCAACATGGTGCCCGAGGCGGTGGCTGTCGCTCCCGCGCCTGACGCCGGAGCGGTGCGGGAGTGATGTCCTTGAGCCTCGCATTCAATCCAGGGCTGTTCGCGCTGGGTATCGCCGTGGGCGTATTGGGGCTGGTGCTGTTGCTCAGTCTGATCGTCTCCTACGCCTATGACGAGCGCACGCTGCTGGCGCTGGCGGCCTATCTCTCGGTGATGGTGGCCGCTGTGGGTGTGGGGCAGCAGCTGCAGATGGGGCAGGGGCAACTCCAGAATCTTTTGCTGGTCGCTGGTTCGGCGGTTATGGCCGCTTTCCAGATGTGGCTGATGCGAAACCGCCAGAGCACGGTGCTGGCAAAAGCCGCTGCAGCGATTGTCGGATTGGCCACGCTGGGTTTGCTGTGGCTGGGGTCGGGCTGGGCGCCACCGGTGGCGATGGCGCTGGCGATTCCAGCGTCCCTCGCCTGGACGGCGATGCTGCTGATGCTGTCCGTCACGCTGCTGCTGCAATCGCGGGACACCGTGGGTCCGTGGAAGTGGTGGTTGTTGCTCGGCCACTGGGGCGGCCTGGCGGTTTCCGCGCTGTTCCTGGCTGATGTGGTGGAGGTCCCGCAGGGCTACTGGGCGGTGGTCATGATGCTGCTGTTGCAGATTCCGCCGATTTACCTCTCGCTGGTCTGGCGCAGCCGCCTGCTCAACGAGAGCCGCCTGCGCAGCTACTCGGCCAACACGACCGACCCGCTCACCGGTCTGGCCACCGTCAATGTGCTGCTGGAGCGCCTGATGCGCGTGACATCGCGGGCGCCGCAAAGCGGCACCACCAGCGCGCTGTTTGTCATCGACGTGCTGAACTGGCAGGGTCTGCTCAATGAACTGGGCGCCGAGTTCAACGAAAAAATGCTGCTCGAAGCCGCCATGCGGCTGCGCCGGTCGATTGGCGACAACGACCTCGCCGCACGACTGAGTGGCGGCCGCTTTGCCGTGGTGGCGCAGGGCCTGAAGGGCGACGAGGAAATCGCGGCACTGGCCACGCGTCTGGTGGTGAGCGGTTTGCGTATCGACAGCCCCTTGCTGTCGGGTGTCGAGTTCAAGTTCCGTGTCATCGTGCTGGAACTGCGACTGAAGCAGCCCCTGACGCTGCTGGCGGCCCAGACCTGGATGGAGTCCGTGTCCGGCGTGTTCAAGAAGTGGCCGTCCAGCCACCGTTCGCGCAGCATTCTAGTCGTTTCCGAAGATTTGATGGGTCGTGCCAACGACACCGAAATCGATTCCGATTACTGATAGCCGTGCCAATGTTGCACGGCTTTTTCAGCAGTTGTTCCACGCCGCCGTACTGATCCGCAAGCCCCTCTTTTCAAAAAGCCAAGTCCTCTCCGATGGATCTCTTCACCCCTGGCGCTGATGCGCAAAACCCTGAACCCGCGAGCGAAGACTCTCTCGCCGCTTACGCGCAACGCGCCTACCTCGAATACGCCCTGAGCGTGGTCAAGGGTCGTGCCCTGCCTGATGTGTGTGATGGGCAAAAGCCGGTGCAGCGCCGCATCCTCTACAGCATGACGCGCATGGGTCTGGGCTTTGGTGGCGCCAACGGTGCCACAGGTGCCAAGCCCGTGAAAAGCGCCCGTGTGGTCGGCGATGTGCTCGGCAAATACCACCCGCATGGTGACCAGGCGGCTTACGACGCGATGGTGCGCATGGCACAGGATTTCAGCCAGCGCTATCCGCTGGTGGATGGCCAGGGCAACTTCGGTTCGCGCGACGGCGACGGCGCGGCAGCCATGCGCTACACCGAGGCACGGCTGGCGCGCATCACGACGCTGCTGCTTGACGAACTGGATGAGGGAACGGTCGATTTCGTGCCGAACTACGACGGTTCATTTGAAGAGCCGCGCCAGCTGCCGGCGCGTCTGCCCTTCACGCTGCTCAACGGCGCCAGCGGCATTGCCGTGGGCCTGGCCACCGAGATTCCCAGCCATAACCTGCGCGAAGTGGCTGACGCCTGCGTGGCGCTCATCAAGACGCCCAAGCTGGGCGACGACGAGCTTTACACGCTGATTGCCGGCCCCGATTACCCGGGTGGTGGTCAGATCATTTCGAGTGCGACTGAAATTGCGGCGGCCTACACCACGGGCCGTGGCTCACTCAAGGTGCGCGCCCGCTGGAAGATTGAAGAGCTGGCCCGCGGCCAGTGGCAGCTGGTGGTGCAGGAGTTGCCACCCGGTGTCAGCACGCAGCGGGTGCTGGAAGAGATCGAGGAACTCACCAACCCGAAAATCAAGACGGGCAAGAAGGCCCTGAGTCAGGAGCAGGTGCAGCTCAAGCAGACCGTGCTGTCGGTGCTGGATGTGGTGCGCGACGAGTCCAGCAAGGATGCCGCCGTTCGTCTGGTGTTCGAGCCCAAGACCAGCAAGATCAGCCAGTCAGAACTCATCAACACCCTGCTGGCGCACACCAGTCTGGAGAGCTCTTCTCCGATCAACCTGACGATGGTCGGTCTGGATGGCAAACCCACGCAGAAATCGCTGCGCGAGATGCTGCAGGAGTGGATCGAGTTCCGCCAGACCACCGTGCAGAAGCGCTCGCAGTACCGGCTCGACAAGGTACTGGACCGCATCCACATCCTCGAAGGCCGGCAGCTGGTGCTGCTCAACATCGATGAAGTGATTGCCATCATCCGCCAGTCGGATGAGCCCAAGGTGGCGCTGATCGAGCGTTTCCGCCTCAGTGACCGGCAGGCCGAGGATATTCTTGAAATCCGCCTGCGCCAGCTGGCGCGGCTCGAGGCCATCAAGATCGAGCAGGAGCTCAAGAGCCTGCGCGAAGAGCAGGGCCGGCTGGAAGAAATTCTGGGCAGCCCGGCCGCTCTGCGCCGTCTGCTGATCAAGGAAATCGAGGCCGATGCCAAACAGTTTGCCGACCCGCGTCGCACGCTGATCCAGGCCGAGAAAAAGGCTGTGCTGGAAGTCAAGGTGCTCGACGAGCCGGTGACGGTGGTGGTCAGCGCCAAGGGCTGGGTGCGCGCGCGCAGCGGGCACGGCCACGATGCAGCGAGCTTTGCCTTCAAGGCCGGCGATGGCCTCTATGGCACCTTTGAATGCCGCACAGTGGACACGCTACTGGGCTTCGGGAACAACGGCCGCGTCTACTCGGTCCCGGTGTCCACGCTGCCGGGAGCGCGGGGTGATGGTCAACCGCTGACCACGCTGATTGATCTGGAGTCCGGCACCCAGCTGGTGCATTACTTTGCCGGGCCGGCGGCGGCAACCCTGCTGCTCAGCAGCAGCGGTGGCTATGGCTTCCTCGCCACCATCGAGAGCATGACTTCGCGGCTCAAGGGCGGCAAGGCGTTCATCAGTTGCGCCGAGGGTGAGTCAGTGTGCCGGCCTTCGCCGGTGTCAGGCAGCAGCGGCTCGGCTCCTTTACTGCCCGCCACGCATGTGGCCTGTGCATCGACCGGCGGGCGCATCCTGACCTTTGAGATCAGCGAGCTGAAACTGCAGGCGGCAGGTGGCCGTGGTCTGGTGCTGCTGGATCTCGACGCCAAGGACACGCTGGCAGGCGCCGCAGCCTACACGCGCAGTGTGAAGATCGAAGGCGTTGGCCGTGGCGGCAAGGCGCGCGATGAAACACTGGAAATCCGCAGCCTGAACAACGCCCGCGCCGCGCGCGCCCGCAAGGGGAAGGCAGCGGACCTCGGATTCAAGCCAAGCTCCATCAGCCGCGTAGAGTGATTCGCGCAAGCCGCCGCAGAACCGGCTTTGCCGGGCTGCAGGTGGCGCCCCCTGAGGGGGGCGGCCAAAGGCCGCTTCGGGGGGAGCCTAAACCTCAGCGATCAGCTCAATCTCCACGCAGGCACCCATCGGGATCTGCGCCACGCCGAAGGCACTGCGCGCGTGTTTGCCCGCGTCGCCAAACACCTCGCCGAAGAGTTCGCTGGCACCGTTGGTGACCAGATGCTGCTCGGTGAAGTCGCTGGTGGAGTTGACGAGACTCATCAGCTTCACGATGCGTTTCACCTTGCCCAGACCGACGGCTGCTTCCAGCGTGCCCATCAGGTCAATGGCAATCGCGCGTGCCGCGGCCTTGCCTTCTTCGGTGCTCATGTTCTTGCCAAGCTGGCCGACCCAGGCCTTGCCGTCTTTCTTGGCAATGTGGCCGCTCAGAAACACCAGATTGCCGGTCTGCACAAAGGGCACATAGGCGGCAGCGGGAACAGCCATGGGGGGGAGGGTGATGTTCAGGGCCTTGAGTTTGTCGTGCACGGTGGTCATGGAGTCTCCTGGGGGTGTTGGTGTATCGGTGGGATCGCTGATGTCGTCAGATGAAGCGGCCTGCGTATCGGGCCACATCAAAGCGACGGGTATGGGGGAATCTTAGCGCGGCAAGCCGATGAACCCGGCTAATCAGCCGTCAATTCCACTGATGACGAATCGCGGCGACTCCCCTCATCCAGTCAGACCTGAGCGGCAGCCTCGACAGGTTCGACAGTCACTGCCACATTGAGCACGTGGTGGGTGCCGCCACGGATCACGCCGCGCATCGGCGACACGTCGAGAAAATCGCGTCCGGTGGCCAGCGTCACATAGTCTTCGCCCGGTGCGCGGTTGTTGGTCGGATCAAAGTCCAGCCATTGGCCGGATGCTGCAGTCGTGCCATCTTCATTCGCCGCCGCCGGGCAATACACCGAGGTCCACGCGTGCGATGCATCGCTGCCAATCAGGCGTGGCTGCCCGGGGGGCGGATTGGTGAGCAGGTAACCGCTGACGTAGCGCGCCGGCAGCCCCATCGCGCGGCAGCAGGCCACCATGATGTGGGCGAAGTCCTGGCACACGCCTTTGCCCAGGCGCAGGGCTTCCAGCGCGGGAGTGTTCACCTCGGTGATCTCGGCTTCGTACTGCATGTGGGTGTGGATACGGCCCATCAGGTCGTAAGCCGCCTCGGGCAGGGGCCGTCCGGCGACAAAACTGGGCCGGGCGAACTCGACAAACGCATCGTCGCGCGGCACGTAGGGCGAGGCGAACAAGAATTCGGATGCGCTGTCGTAGGCCGCCCCCGCCCGGTAGCGGAACTGCTCGCGCACCTGATCCCACGCGGCCATGGCGGGCATGCCTTCAGACTGCAGGGGATTGACGGGCGTGGTGGACACCAGACTCTCGGCGACTACCGTGAGGTTCTCGTGTGCGGACTGCAGGGAGAAATAGGTGCGCGTGTTGCCATACACGTCCTGCGCTTCGCGCTGCTGCACCGGTACCGGATCGACACTCAGGCTGTGACTCAACAGCGTCTGCCCCTGGCGGCTGGCTGGTTTGAGATGCACCACATGATGGGCGTTCACCACCATTGGGCTGTAGCGGTAGCGGGTTTCATGCACGACGCGCAGCAGCATGGTCTCAGGCCCCCAGGCTTTGATTACCCGCCGCCGCATGGCTGAAGTAGCGCCGGCTGATGGTGTCTGACAAGTCACGCGCCGCATCGCAGCAGTCTTCCAGCAGGCTCACCAGGAAGTCAAAGTCGGCGGGTACGTCGCCGCTTTCATTGCCTTGTACACCACCGTTTTTGCCATGTGGCCCCGAGCATAAATCTACCAGCGACCAGGCGCCCGGATCGGGCAGCGCGACACCGAGGTCCGGCATGTCGGTGGGCGTGCTGGCGGCCAGTTTGGCCAGCCGGCCGCTCAGGCTTTGCACCACCCAGCCCAGCGAGCGCGGGTTGTCCCGGTCCAGTACCAGCAGGTCGAGCAGGGCAGGGATGTCACGCCGCTGCTGGTACTGGGCGTGGAAGGTGATGGTGCTGTCGAACAGGGCCACCATGGCGCCGAAGCCACCTTCGTCAAACACTGCACCGGTTTCAAAGCCGCTGGCCAGCGCGCTCGACAGCATGTTGAGGCGCTCGATCAGGCGACCGATGCTGAGCAGGCGCCAGCCATCGTCGCGCGTCATGCGGTCGGTTTGTGCGCCCGTCATGGCGGCGAGAAAGCCGCTCAGGAATTCCAGTGCGCGCAGTGCTTCCAGCGAGGAATAGTCGGCGCTGCGCGGGTCGGTCGGGGCGGCATGGCGATGCGCTGCGCTTTGCCCCAGTTGCCGGCAGTGGTGAAAAAAGTCAGCCTCTGCGCGCACGATCACATGCCACTGCTCCTGCGACAGACGCTCGCGCACTGCCGAGGCGGCGCTTTTCAGGGCGCGCAGGTTAAAGCCCACGCTGGCTATTTTGTCGGTGTCGGCGAGACTCGCGATCAGCGCGCGCTCGAACACGCGGCGGGCCTGCGTGGCGGGCGGCACGGTATCCAGCACCAGCGCGTTGTTGACGGCCACCTCGGTGAGCCATGCCAGCAGCGGTTGCGAATTCTGGTCTTCTCCACCGAGACATTGCAGCGTGATCTGTGCCAGGCGCGTTGCGTTCTCTGCGCGCTCGGTGTAGCGGCCCAGCCAGAACAGGTTTTCTGCGGCGCGGCTCGTCACCGGTGGACGGTGCCGTACCAGCGCGGGTGCCTGCAGCAGTTGACGCGCGCGGGCAGCCATCACGGCCTCCACCGTGTCACCTGCGGCCAGTGGGTCGGATACGCTGGCACCGGAGGCGGGAGTAGCAACCGATGCAGGCTCGGCCTCGTGATGGCGCGGGTCTTGTGCGACCGGCACTTGCTCTTGCGCCTGCCCCTCATCCGGCAGCGCGCCCAGCACCCACACGTCGGCACTGCTTCCGCCGTGCTGCATCGAGGCCATATTCTCGTTCTTGCCCGCCAGTCGGGCCAGGCCGCCAGGCAGCACCTGCCATGAGCCGGAACCGTCGGCTACGGCAAACACACGCAGCATCACCGGGCGCGGCGCGATCTTTTCCTGGTGCCAGGTCGGCGTTTGCGATAGCGGCACATAGGCCTGCACGGTGTAGTCCTCGCCACGCCTGAGAATGCGGCCCGCCCATTCATCCAGTTCACGCCGCGACAGCGTGTTGCCGATCACCGATTCCATGCCGGAACCGGGGTAGGTGGGCTTGATCACGCAGTTCTGTAGTTCGGTCAGTACGTCCTGCATCACCGCCTGTTCACCACACCACCAGGTGGCCAGCGACGGCAGCGCGAGTGTTTCACCCAGCAGGTGCCTGGAGAGCGCGGGCAGAAAGCCGAGCAGCGCCGACGACTCCAGAAACGCCGAGCCCGGTGTGTTGACCACCAGCACATTGCCGGCGCGGATCACCTGCAGCAGGCCGGGCACGCCCAGTGTGGAGTCTGATCTGAGTTCCAGCGGATCCAGAAACTGGTCGTCAAGGCGCTTGAGCAGGCCGTGTACCGGCTCCAGCCCGCGCAGGGTCTTGAGGTAAAGGCGGTCGTCCCGTACCAGCAGGTCATTGCCTTCGACCAGCGTCAGACCGAGAAAGCGCGCGAGATAGGCGTGCTCGAAGTAGGTCTCGTTGTAGGGGCCTGGCGTAAGCAGCACCACGCGGCTTTCAGTGCCGTCGGTCTGCTGGCTGTTGTTGGCCGGGCTCATGGCTTTGAGGCCATCGACCAGTGCCTTGTACGACGCCGCGAGCCGCTGGACCCGCATGCCACGGAACGCATCCGGGAACAGTCGAGAGATGGTCAGGCGGTTTTCGAGCAGGTAGCCCAGACCCGAAGGTGCCTGCGTGCGCTGCGACACCACCGACCATTGGCCATCCGGCCCGTGGACCATGTCGAAGGCGGCAATGTGCAGGTAGGTGCCGCCCGCCGGCTTGACGCCATGCATGCCGCGCAGATAACCCGGGTGGCCATGTACCAGCGCGCTGGGGATCAGGCCTTTGGAGAGCAATTCCTGGGGGCCGTAGATGTCGGCCATGACCTGGTCGAGCAGGCGGGCCCGCTGCTTGACGCCAGCCTCAATGTGCTGCCAGTCGTCGCTGGAGACCATCATCGGGAACAGGTCCAGCGACCAGGGCCGCTGCGGGCCGTTGGCATCGGCATAGACGTTGTAGGTCACGCCGTTGTCGCGAATCTGCCGTTGCAGGTTGGCAGTGCGGTGGTTCAGGTCGTAAAAACCGCTGTTGCCCAGGTGGTTGAAAAAGCGGCTCCAGTCGGCAGACAGCGGGTCGCCGCCGGCGGGGTGAGCTGCGGGGCCCTGAGTTTGGCTTTGAGACTGTGAGGATGCGGATTGTTCATGTCCAGACGCGCTCGCCTGCTCATCGACCGACAACGGCGCTGCAGCTGAATCGGCCGCCAGGTACAAGGCCTTGGCGGCATTGTCAGCGGGCGCCTCGCTCGCTGCTTTCCAGGCCACCGGCCCCGGCGCCACCGTGCCGCGCAGTTCATCGAAATGCCCTGCCGCGGCGGCTGGTGCCAGCGCTGCGGCGAGCGCGCCGGGCGACTCGAGTGCCTGCGCCTCAAAAAGGGACTGGGTCTTGTTTTCCACAGATTGCAACGGGTAGTAACCGTTGAGTATGCCTGCAGCATCTTGCCGCGCCCCGGAAATGCCTGTCCCACGCCCGGATGGCGTATTTATTCATGCCTGTGCAGCATATTTATGTTGCAGGCATAAGACAGACGGCTGCGGGGGGTGAAGCGCCGACAGCCCTGCAGCGTCTTGCAGTCTCGATGTCTGCTAGCGCAGATCCAGCGTGAACGGGAACTCACTGCTGCGTTGTGCCGGCGCGACCTGCATCTTGCCGGGGGTGTGACCCATGCGGAAAAAGCGCGTCAGGCGCCGGCTTTCGGCCTCATACGAGTTGACCGGCAGCGTGTCGTAGTTGCGCCCTCCAGGGTGCGCCACATGGTATTGGCAGCCGCCGAGGGAGCGCTCCATCCAGGTGTCGACGATGTCGAAGGTCAGCGGCGCATGCACGCCGATGGACGGGTGCAGGGCCGAGGGCGGGTTCCACGCCTTGTAGCGCACGCCCGCCACAAACTCGCCGACGCGGCCCGTGCTTTGCAGCGGCAGCGCCCGGCCATTGACGGTGACCACGTGCCGGTTGTCATTCAGACCCGTCACATGCACTTCGATGCGTTCGAGCGACGAATCCACATAGCGCACGGTACCGCCAGCCGAGCCTTCCTCACCCATCACGTGCCACGGTTCCAGCGCACTGCGCAGGGTCAGCTCGATGCTGTGCGACTTGACCTGCCCGATCATGGGGAAGCGGAACTCGAAGTGCGGCTCGAACCAGGCCATGTCGAACGCATAACCGGCGTCGCGCAGCTCGGTCAGCACGTCGGCAAAGTCCATGCGGATGAAGTTCGGCAGCAGGAAGCGGTCGTGCAGCTCGGTGCCCCAGCGCGTCACGCGGCCATGGTAGGGCTGCTTCCAGAAACGGGCGACCAGCGCGCGCAGCAGCAGTTGCTGGGCAATGCTCATGCGCGCATGGGGCGGCATCTCGAAGGCGCGCAGTTCCAGCAGGCCCAGCCGGCCGGTGGCCGAATCCGGTGAATACATCTTGTCGATGCAGAACTCGCTGCGATGGGTATTGCCGGTCACATCGACGAGGATGTTGCGCAGCGTGCGGTCGACCAGCCAGGGCGGCATGTCAGCTCCGTACTTCTTGCGGTTGTTGGCGATCTCGCGCAGCGCGATTTCCAGCTCATAGAGCTGGTCGTTACGGGCCTCATCCACCCGCGGCGCCTGGCTGGTCGGGCCGATGAACATGCCCGAGAACAGATAGCTCAGTGACGGGTGGTTGTGCCAGTAGGCGATCAGACTGCCCAGTACCTCGGGCTTGCGCAGGAAGGGGCTGTCGGCCGGCGTGGCGCCGCCCAGCACAAAGTGGTTACCACCGCCGGTGCCGGTATGGCGGCCATCGGTCATGAACTTCTCGGCCGACAGGCGCGTTTCGTGCGCGATCTTGTAGAGGAACTCGGTATGCGCCACCAGCTCGCCCCAGTTGTAGGCG
>CALSAU010000018.1:0-13514 GCA_943372985.1 Polaromonas sp. YR568
GTCGAGGATGACTGCCTGGGCGTGAGCAACCATTCTGCATGGCTGGCTGTGATCGCGCTATCGCGGGTTTGCAGTACCGACAGGCCATGGTCAGGACTACACTGTGCGGCCCTGAACTTCGCCTGGCCCGACACCGGCCCGACGCGAGCAACCCACGACCAGAGAGGCCCTGCGATGAACAGCCCCATGTCCACCCCCCCTGCGGCGTCGCCCACTGCGATGGCGGTTCAGCCTGCAGCCGGTTATGCCGGCGACATTCCCCCCGCGCTGGCCCACCAGTGGATGAGCTCCGGTGATGCGGTGCTGGTCGATGTGCGCACCGATGCCGAACGCGAGTGGGTGGGCTTTGTACCCGGTGCGGTGTCGGTGGCATGGAAGCAGTGGCCGGGTATGGCGATGAATCCGTCGTTCGACACCGCACTGAAAGCGGCGGTGCCCGCGGGCAAGAAAGTGGTGCTGCTGTGTCGCAGCGGGGTGCGTTCGGTGGCGGCAGCCAAGCGCGCGACCGAACTGGGGCTGGCGGCCTACAACATCCTCGAAGGCTTTGAGGGCGACCCGGACGCCGATGGTCACCGCGGGCAGCTCGGTGGCTGGCGCCGGGCAGGCCTGCCGTGGCGGCAGGGCTGATGCAAAGTCGTTCGTGCCTGCGTACTGGAAAACCTTGAGATGGAAAACCTTGAGAAATCCCGACGCAGTGGGCAGCAGACGCTGCTGCAAATCTGCTCATAATCCACCGCAATGACTTTTCTGGCACTTGACGTGGGGAACACGCGCCTGAAGTGGGCGCAGTACGAAGCGCCCGCGCCGGGTGCGCGGCTGCTGGCGCACGGCGCCGTATTTCTCGAAAACATCGACAAACTGGCCGAAGAGAACTGGCGCGAGATTCCCGCGCCTTCGCGCATTCTGGGCTGCATCGTGGCGGGCGACGCCATCAAGCGCCGTGTGGCCGAGCAGATGGAGATGTGGGAAGTCGCGCCGCGCTGGGTGGTTTCCAGTGCGCAGGAGGCAGGGCTCACCAATGGCTACGACCATCCGGCACGGCTGGGTGCTGACCGCTGGGTGGCCATGATCGGCGCCCGGCACCGCTTGCTGGCACGCGGTGTGGTCAAACCCTGCGTGGTGGTGATGGTCGGCACGGCCGTGACGGTAGAGGCCATCGATGCGTCCGGCAAGTTCCTCGGCGGCATCATCCTGCCCGGCCACGGCATCATGCTGCGTGCGCTCGAATCAGGCACCGCCGGCCTGCATGTGCCCACTGGCGAGGTCTGCGATTTCCCGACCAACACCAGCGATGCGCTGACCAGCGGTGGCACCTTCGCGATTGCCGGTGCGGTGCAGCGCATGGTGGAAAACGTCACCCGCCATTGCGGCGAGGCGCCCGAGTGCATCATGACCGGCGGCGCCGGCTGGAAAATGGCGCCCAGCATGTCGGTGAAGTTCGAACTGGTGGACAGCCTGATCTTTGACGGCCTGCTTGAGATTGGTCTGCGGCGCTTCGCCGGTTGAGCTGCCGGCTGACATGCCGGCGCGTTCGCTGCGGCAGGGGCTGGCGTTGCCTCAGCTGGTTTGTGCGGCGTTGCGAAGTGCCAGTTCCAGCGTGCGGGTGGGTTGCACGCCCGGAAGCCAGTGCGGGCCGATGCGAAAGGCAGGAACGCCGCCCACGCCCTGGGCTCGGGCCATCGCCAGCGCCTGCTCGTGGATTTCACGGTAGCGCCCATCCCGCAGCGCCGCCTCAAACCCCACGGGATCGAGACCTACTTCGCGTGCGATGTCCACCAGCACGTCCACGCGCCCGATGTCCCGGTCTTCCTGAAAAAACGCACGTAGCACTGCGTCGTTGTAGACATGTCCCTTTCCCTCGGCGCGGGCGAACTGGTAACCCTGCCAGGCCATGGCCGTGTAGGGCTGCGGTGACACGCTGGGCAGACGCAGCTGAACCCCGAACCGCTCAGCGACGGGATAAACCGACTGTGGCCACACCGTTTGCAGGTAGCTGTCTTCCGGCCGCAAGGTCGGCGTCGGGTAGGGCCGCAGCTCGAAGGGCATCCACTCGATGTCCACCGGCTGGCCGAATGCCTCCACGGCCTCCAGCAGCGGTTGCTCGGCAATCATGCAGAACGGACACACAAAATCAGACCAGATCTGAACCTTGACCACTTGAAAACTTTCTGGGGAAAGAGGATGCGTCGACAAGGCCGCGTTGATGGGTGCGTTCGCTCACTCGCCCCAGGGGAGCATCAGCGTGACGATGGACAGCTTTGCGAACTCGGGCACGAACTCGTCAATGATGCGCTGCGGCTCCGGGCACAGTGCGCTGTCGGTGATGACGCCGAACTGCACCCCACCGCCATAGCTGAGGATGGACACGCCCAGCCCCACGTCGCCCGATTGCGGCACCCAGAACAGGCTTTGCTCCAGCGTGGAGCCGCAGAACTTGAGCTTCTCGCGCGGCCCGGGCACATTGGTCATCACGGCCGTGGTTTTCTTGGCAAACAGGTTGAGCATCATGTCCTGTGCCGGTTTGATCAAAAGGCCCGCCACCGCCAGCAGGCTGAAGGCCAGCAGCGGCTGGTAGCTGCCCTTGAGCGCCATCATGCGGCGCCGCACCTCGTACACCCGCTCGATCGGATTGGCCACACCAATCGGCAGCACCAGCGGCACCAGACCGAAGCGGTTACCCAGCTTGTGGGCCTGGTCGAGCGGCCGCAGGTTCACCGGAACCATGGCGCGGATCTCCTGGCCGGTGACGTCGTCGCCCATGGACTGCAGGTATTCGCCCAGCGCGCCCGCCACGCAGCTGAGCAGCACGTCATTGACCGAGCAGTTCAAGGCCTTGCCGACGGCCTTGACTTCGTCTAGCGGAATTGGCTGGCACCAAGCCACTTTTTTGATGCCCGCTGGCTGGCCCTTCAGGCGCGTTTTGGAGTCGTCGGGCATCAGCGCCAGCGCGGCGGAATCGGACAGCAGCTGCAGCAGCACCTTGGTGGCGTCAACCGAGCGCCCCAGACCTTTTTCCATGCCGCGCTGCAGGCGCTCGGGGTCGCCCAGCATGCCCAGCGAGCGCGCCGCGCTTTCGCCCACCGCCCCCAGCGCCTTGACGGTGATGTCCGTGAAGGGCTTGAGCAGCGTGTCGGTGATCCAGTCTTCCGGTGCCTCGTTCAGGCCGGCCTTGCGGCGCCGCTCGGGTGGCGGCGTGCCGCCATCGACCAGCGACATGGTGACCGAGATCAGCGCAATGCCGTCGGCAATGCAGTGGTGAATGCGCACGATCAGTGCGCTGCCCTTCACGCCGTCAGAGCCGGTGTAGTCTTCGATCAGGTGGATTTGCCACAGTGGTCGCCTGCGGTCCAGCGGCTGCATGGCCAGCTCGGCCACGCGGGCCTGCAGCGTGGGCTCCTGGTTGTCGGCGCGCGGCAGCGTGATGGGCACAACGTGGTTCGCCAGATCGAACTTGCGGTCGGTGACCCAGGTGGCACCGGCAGCGTCTTCCATCACGCGCTGGCGGAAGCGGTCATACTTGAGCAAACTGTTTTCAATGCGCTCGCACACGGCGGCGTGGCTCACGCCGGGGGCGAGCTGCCACACGCCGACGATCATCATCAGGTTGGCGGCGCTGTCCATGCGCAGCCAGGCGGTGTCGACCTTGCTCATGCGCTCGCCCGACAGGCCCAGCGTGCCCGACACCGCGCGGGTGATGTTCTTCTGTACCTTGCCGGCCACCTTGCGGGCTGTCTTCGTTGTCTTTTCGACGGTGGCTTTCTGACCGGCAACCGCCGCCCCGACACGTGTGACCATGAACGCTTCCCCTGAAAATCGGCCCCGGATGGGGTAAGTTCCCTATTTTGCAGGGAAGGCGGTGGCTAAGATACCGGGCAGTTACCCGGGTTGTCCGGTGCGGCTCATCGGCCGACCGACAGCCCTTCTTCCACCACCGATTGTTCCTGACGGAGACCTCCATGTCCGACCTGAAAGCCGCTTTTGAAAAAGCCATGGCCGATTCGAAAAACCTGTCCGAGCGCCCGGACAACGCCACGCTGCTGAAAATCTACGCCCTCTACAAGCAGGGCAGCAGCGGCGACAACGCCGACAAGAAGCCCGGCTTCGGCGACATGGTGGCCCGCGCCAAGTGGGATGCATGGAACAGCCTCAAGGGCACGTCGAAAGACGATGCCATGCAGCAGTACATCGACCTCATTGAATCACTGAGCTGAACCGCTGAGCTGAGCGCTCAGCCAGGGCCGGTGGCAGACTGATTCGTCAAGCCGCCGCTCCGTTCAGGTTGTCAGGCGACGATGCCACGCTGCCGCAGTGCGGCAATCTGCGCCTCTGACAAACCCACCTCGCGCAGCACCGCATCGGTATCCTGCCCCAGCGCGGGCGCATTGCTGCGATGACCGCCTGGCGTGAGCGACAGCTTGGGCACGAACCCGGGTACCGCCAGTTCGCTGCCGTCCTGCATCTGCACGGTCTGCAGCATGCCGCGTGCGGCATAGTGCGGGTCGGCTGCGATGTCGGCCACGGTGTAGATGCGGCCTGAGGGCACTTCGGCTTTTGCCAGCGCCGCGAGCGCCTGTTCCACAGTCAGGGTGGCTGCCCACTGGCCAATGGCTTCGTCGAGTTCGGTTACCCGCGCCACACGTCCAGTGTTGTCTGCCAGCCCCGCATCGGCGGCCAGATCAGGCCGGCCGATGCACTGCATCAGGCGTTTGAAAATGCTGTCGCCATTGCCCGCGATCAATATATATCCCCCCACGCTCCCCGCTTCGCGTGGTTCGCTGCCCCCCGAGGGGGCTGGCCTTGCTTGGGGCGGCCCGGCGCTAGCGGCCGGCATACCACCGTCGCTGCATCGATAGGCATTGGTGGGCGCAATCCCAGGCAGTGCGCTTCCAGCCGGGCCGCGCACCGCACCGAACGCGCTGTATTCGGGCAACAGGCTTTCCATGCAGTTGAACACCGCCTCATACAGCGCCACATCGATCACCTGACCCACGCCGTGCTGGTTGCGGTGGTGCAGCGCCGTCAGGATGCCGATCACGCCGTGCAGCGCGGCCAGGGTGTCGCCAATGCTGACGCCCACGCGCACTGGCACACGGCCCGGTTCACCGGTGAGGTGGCGCAGGCCGCTCATGGCCTCGGCCACCACGCCAAAGCCGGGGCGGTCCTTGTACGGCCCGGTCTGGCCGTAGCCGCTGATGCGCAGCATGATGAGCCGGGGGTTCAGTGTCTGCAGCACCTCGGGGCCCAGCCCCCACTCTTCCATGGCGCCAGGGCGGAAGTTTTCAATCAGCACATCGGCTTGCGAGGCCAGCTGGCGCACGATGTCTTGGGCATCGGGCTGCCGCAGGTCGAGCGCGACCGAGCGCTTGTTGCGCGACTGCACCTGCCACCACACCGAGGTGCCGTCCTTCAGCAGGCGCCAGCGGCGCAGGGGGTCGCCTGTACCCGGCGCTTCAATCTTGATGACGTCGGCGCCAAAGTCCGACAGGGTCTTGGCGGCGAACGGCCCGGCGATCAGCTGGCCCAGCTCGATGACTTTGAGGCCAGCGAGCGGGCCGGCGGTGGTGGTGGATGACGCGGTGGAGGACACGGGCATGGACCGTCAATCCGCAGTCTTCTTCTTGGCGGCTGCTTTGCGCGCTGCCGGCTTCTTCGCCAGCAGGCTGTCGAGGTTTTTCACGATCTCCTCCTCGATGCGGTCCTTGAAGGCGCCGAGCAGAAAGCCCAGCTTCGCGTCGAGCTGGAAGCTGCTGGCGGTCACGACCAGCGTGCCGTTCACACCGGAGCGGGTGAAGTTGACCAGGTCTTCCGCCTTGCCTTCTTCATAGGTGCAGGCCATGTCGAATTTCTCTTCGGCCTGCTCAGCCCACTTGAAGGCAATCTTGCGCGCTTCGGCAAAGCCCAGCGAATGCTCACGCCGGATCTGGATGTCGGCCATGGGGTGTCTCCTGCATAGAGTAGTTGCTTGTTTTTCGTTGTTGCGCCGCAGACGGCAGTGCGATGGACGGCGCCAGCGCCTTCAGGGCCCGGTGCCGCTCCGCCTTTGACAGTTTTGCCAGCTGTTTGACTGCATCATAAAACCGTGGCCAGTCCTGGCCCTGCTGCACAAACAGCGCCTCAAAACCGGGTACCAGTTCATCGTAGGCCGCCTGCACTCCGAAGGCCGCGTTGTTGGCCTGCAGCACCCACGGGTCGTAGCCTGCAAATCCACCCCAGCTGACCTTGAGCGCTTCGTAATCACGCCGGAACTTCTCCAGTGCTGCCGCCTTGAGTGCGAGCCGCGTCGCTTTCTGCTCTGCCGAAACAGCGCGCGGCGCGATCTCCTGGGCGTCGTCAGTGGCCTCGTCCCCGAGGCGGTCTCGGTCTTGCTCTGCATAAATCTGCCTGAGTTCCTGCCGTGTGCGCTGCGCGAGCGCGCGGAACTGCTGGCGGCGTCCGTTGAATTGCGCGTAGGCCTGCCGCGCCTCGGGGCTGGCATGGGCGTCCAGCCAGCGTTGGCCGCCCAGCCGTTCGACGGCGGTGGCGAACGACTCATTGAAGGTGGTGTCACCCGAGGCAAACACCACCTGGTGCGCGAGCTCATGGAGCAGCAGCCGGGCCAGTTCACCCTCGGGGTAGTTGATGAAGGTGTTGAGCAGCGGGTCGCCGCCAGCCCAGTTCATCCAGCCAAGCGTCGAGTACGCAGGAACGCCGTAAACGCCGGCGTCGAGGCCTTCGGCTTTGAGCTTTGCTGCTTCGGCACGCGCCTCGCGTTCGTCGAAGTAACCGCGGTAACCCACGCAGCCGGTGACCGGGAAGCACCAGGTCTTGAGCTTGAGCGACAGCTCCGGTGCCGCCACCACATTCCAGACCACCGCGCTGCGGCGCAGGTCGGCGTAGCGCCGGTAGCTCGGGTTGTCTGGCAGGGAAAGCTCGCTCACCGCAAAAGTGCGGATGCGCTGCGACAGCGCCAGCCGTGTTTTGAGCGAAGCCGATGCGCTGGTATCGGCCAGCCACTCGTCCACCGGCCTGGCGGCATTCAGCATCTGCAGGTGGCCACTGACCGATTGCCAGTAATAGGCGGGGCCCGTGCAGCCCGCCAGCAACACGCCGACGCCACTGGTCAGCACGGCGCGGCGAAGGGTCGCGATCCACATGGGCTTTGGCGGCTCAGGCGGTGGCGGGGACCGACGCTTCAGCGTCCGGCTGTACCTGCACCAGGCAGTCGTAGAACACCGGGCCACGGCCCAGATCGGTCAGGTGCTGGCTGGTCAGCTGGTTCACGTTGGTGCCGTCCAGCCCAAGCTTGCGCCACCAAATGCCAAGACCATTGACCACGCCGGGCCGCGCCCGCGAGGAGATTTCGGCCTTCACCCGGTATTCCCCGCGCTGGTTGAACACCTTGACCACAGCGCCTGACGTGATGCCCCGCGCAGCGGCGTCGTCGGCATGCATCTCCAGCACCGGCTCGCCTTCGATGTCGCGCAGGCTTTTCACGTTGACGAAGCTGGAGTTGAGGAAATTGCGCGCCGGTGGCGAGATCATGGCCAGCGGATAGGCGTCAGAGCTGCCGCTGGGCTCGTAGTTGGGCACATGGTCCGGCAGGCCGTCCAAGCCCATGTCAGCGAGCCGCTGGCTGAAAAATTCGCAGCGCCCGGAAGGCGTCGGAAAGCCGCCGTGTGCGTACGGGGCGTCGGGCAGGGCCAGTGTGGCGAAGCCTGTGTCCAGCAGGGTCTGGAAGTTCACCTTGTCGCCATACACCGCACGGCACAGCGTGAGATCGTCATCGGCAAAGCAGGGCTCGGTGAAGCCCATGTGGGCGGCGAGTTCGCGAAAGATCTGCGTGTTCGGTTTGGCCTGGCCGAGCGGCGCGATGGCGGGCCGGTTGAGCAGCGCATCGGTGTGGCCGTAGGCGCTGTGCACGTCCCAGTGCTCCAGCTGCGTGGTGGCGGGCAGCAGGTAGTCGGCGTAGTCGGCGGTATCGGTCTGGAAATGTTCCAGCACCACGGTGAAGAGGTCTTCGCGCGCAAAGCCCTGCACCACCTTGCTGGACTCGGGTGCCACCGCCACCGGGTTGCTGTTGTAGACAATCAGCGCCTCGATCTTCGGGCCGAATTCAGGGGAGCTGTCTTTCAACAACTCGTTGCCGATGGTGCTCATGTTGATGGTGCGGGGTGTCCGGCCCTGCAGCAGATCGGGGCGCTGTAGCGCGGCCTTGTCGACAGGGAAGAGCCCCGAGGTGCTGAGCAGCACGCCGCCTGCGCGGTGACGCCATGCGCCGATGAGTGCGGGCAGGCAAGCCACAGCACGTGCCGCATTGCCGCCGCCATGCACCCGCTGCATGCCGTAGTTCAGCCGGATGGCTGCAGGCTGCCCGGTGACAAAGCACTGCCCATAGTCGTGGGCCAGCGCGCGGATCTGTTCGACTGCAATGCCGCACACCTGGGCGGCGCGCTCCGGCGGCCATTGCAGGGCCCGCTCGCGCAGCGCCTCCCAGCCCAGCGTGTGCTGCGCGATGTAGTCGTGGTCCAGCCAGTCGTGGGTGATGAGCTCATGCATCAACGCCAGCGCCAGCGCGGCGTCGGTACCCGGCAGCAGCGCGATGTGTTCATGGCATTTTTCGGCGGTTTCGCTTTTGCGCGGGTCAATGCAGACCAGCTTGGCGCCGTCGCGCTTGGCCTGCTGCGCGTAGCGCCAGAAATGCAGGTTGCTGCCAATCGAGTTGCTGCCCCAGATGATGATGAGTTTGGCCTCGGCAAAAAACTCCACCCGCATGCCGACCTTGGCGCCCAGGGTTTGGGTCATGCCCTCCCCACCGGCGGCCGCGCAGATGGTGCGGTCCAGCAAGGACGCGCCCAGCCGGTTGAAGAAGCGGCCGGCCATGCTCTCACTCTGCACCTGGCCCATGGTGCCGGCGTAGCTGTAGGGCACGATGGCTTCGGGGTTGCGCGCCGCAATCGCTTTCAGGCGCGTGGCAATGTCGGCGAGGGCGGTGTCCCAGCTCACGGGTTCGAACTGTCCGCTGCCTTTGGCTCCAGTGCGGCACATGGGCTGCAGCAGGCGCTCGGGGTGGTAGGTGCGCTCGGTGTAGCGCGAGACCTTGTTGCACAGCACGCCACCGGTCTGCGGATGATCGGGGTTGCCCTGCACACGCGTGGCCACGCCGTTCTCGACGGTGGTGAGCAGCGAGCAGGTGTCGGGGCAGTCGTGCGGGCACGCGCCACGCACCTGAACCGTGCCCTGCAAGGCGACCGTCTCAGGGTTAGCGATAGGGGCAACGTGGATGGGATGGATGGTGTTGCTCATGGTTCAAATTTATAGTGACCTTCAGCCGGGCAGTCCTCGGCGAGGAGGCAAGATGACCACGACAACAAGAAGCGTACGTGCAAAAAGCGTATGGGGGAAAAGCATTTTCCTGCGTGAGGCCATGGACCGGTTGACCGGCCATTTGAGAGAGTTCAGTGCGCCGGTCGCGCGATTCACCATGTTAGCGGCCCTTGCGTTGCCGGGTCTTTCAGCCCACGCGCAGGAAGGGGTCGGCCGCACCACCATCACCATCGGCCAGTCGGTGGCGATGACCGGGCCGGTGGCCACGCTGGCGATACCGTTCACCCAGGGCGCCAGGCTTTACTTCGAGCGCACCAACGCGGCCGGTGGCGTGAACGGACGCAAAATCGAAGTGGTGACGATGGACGACAGCGGCGTTCCCGAAACGGCCGCCGCGAACACCCGCAAGCTGATCGACCTGCGGATGTTTTCGCTGTTTGGTTACTACGGCTCGTCACAGGTGACGGCTTCCAACCCCTTGCTGAAGGACACCGACATCGTGCTGTTCGGGCCGATGGCCGGTGCGGACGAGTTGCGTGGCTCGCTCTATCCGAATGTGTTTTCGGTGCGCCCGGGTTACTCCGAAGAGGCGGCTGTGGTCACGCGGCATGCGGAAGCGCTGGGCATGCGCAAGCTGGCCATCCTGCATGCGAGGGACAGCGAGTCGGTTGCAGCGCTGGACTCCGCCGAGCGGACCTTGGGCGGACTGGGCGCCAACATGGTTGGGAAGTCGGCTGTCGCCGCGGCCAATGTGCCCGCCGCCGTGGCCGATGTGCTGGGCAAGCGGCCTGAGTCGGTGTTGGTGATCAGCGAGTCGGGCATCGCCGCGGCGGCCATCCGAGAGCTGCGTGCGAAGGGATATCGCGGGCCGATTTACGGCTTCTCGAACACCGGCGAAAGCCTGCTGGCCGACCAACTGGGTGCGGCAGGGGCCGGGGTGGTTGTGGTGCGCGTGACGCCCAAGTCAGACAACGCCAAAAGCCCGCTGGTGCGTGAGTTTCTTGCTGACGCGGCCGCCGCCAAGGTGGGCAAGCCCAATGTGTACATGCTGGAGGGTTACATCGCTGCGGGCGTGTACGTCGAAGCCCTGCGCCGGGCCGGCAAGGACCTGACGCGCGCCAAGCTGCGCAAGGCGCTCGATACCATGCAGGAATTCAACCTCGGCGGGTTTCGTATTCACTTCGACGGAGACCGGGTGGGTTCCAAGCTGGTCGAGCTGAGTCTGGTCGATGCCACAGGGCGCGTGCGGGAGTAGTGCGCAGCGTGGGCTTCCGCAGGGCGGGCTCTGGCGCAGAGAAACCCTTTGCGCGGTAGGGCTGACCGGGTCAGGTGTCGGCACTGGCACGGCTTTGCCGTGTTGGAACGGCGCCACGCGTGTCATGGCCGGGGTGAGGTCTTTAGGATTTCTGCGCGCGGCAGTTCAAGACGGAATCAATACCTAAGTATCTAACCGGGTGAAGCCGGTTTCGTTCTGTTACCGACGGGTGTGCTGCGACTGCTACCAAAGGTAAGTGATGTCGCGAAAATATGTGCATGCATATCAATCGCCGTCAATTTTCCATCGTCGCTGGTGCCACCACGCTGGCAGGTTTCAACCTCGCGCGTGCGCAGTCAGACAACAAGATCATCCTGGGCCAGTCGGCCGCCTTCACCGGCCCTGCTGCGCAGTTGGGCATCCAGTTCTATCAGGGGGCCAAGGTCTATTTCGACCAGGTGAATGCCCAGGGTGGCATTGGCAAGCGGCAGATTGAAATCCGCCAGCTGGACGACGGTTACGAGCCGGACCGCTGCGCCGAAAACACCCGCAAGCTGCTGGCCGACGACGTGTTTGCCCTGTTCGGCTACATCGGCACGCCCACCAGCGTGGTGGCCCTGCCGCAGGCGACCAAGGAGAAGGTGCCGTTTTTCGGGCCATTCACCGGCGCCATGGCACTGCGCGAGCCGTTCAACCGCTACGCCTTTCATGTGCGTGCCTCGTACAACGACGAGACTGCGCTGATCGTCAAGCAGCTCACCAGCCTGGGGCTCAAGAAAATCGCGGTGTTCTACCAGAACGACGCCTATGGCAAGGCAGGCCTCAGCGGTGTGACGCTGGCTCTCGGGGCCCTGGGTCTGAAGACCGTGGCAGAAGCCACTGTGGAGCGCAATTCGGTGGACGTGGCTGGTGCCGTCAAGACGCTGACCGCTGCAGGCCCGGACGCGGTGGTGCAGATCGGTGCGTACAAGGCTTGCGCCGCTTTCATCCGTGAGGCCCGTAAGGCCGGCTATGGCGGCACGTACTACAACGTGTCGTTCGTCGGTACCCAGGCGCTGGCCGACGAGTTGGGCAAGGAGGGTGCCGGTGTGGTGGTTTCGCAGGTGATGCCGTCCCCCTACAGCGCAGCACGGCCCATCACCCGTGAATTCGTTGATGCCGTGAAGGCGGCCGGCAAGGATGCGCAGGTCAACTTCTCCAGCATGGAAGGCTACATGGCCGCCAAGCTGTTCACCGACGGCGTGCGACGCGCCGGCGCCAAGCTCACCCGTGAATCGCTGATTGCCGGGCTGGAGGGCATGGGCAGCCAGCAGGTGGGAGGTTTTCCGGTGTCTTTCTCGCCGACCGACCACGTGGCATCGAGCTTTGTCGAGCTCTCGATGCTCACCGGCGACGGTCGCGTGCGTACCTGAGTTTCCGGGTCCCCGGACAGCCCTTGCAGGTTGGCCTAGGACCGGTCAGTGATCCGGGCGTGCTCCTGCGCGCAAGCCGGCTTCACCGGCGCCCCTCTCAGTTATGCTTGGCGGAGCCGTAGGCGCTCCTGCTGGAGCCTGCAGGCCATGCAGGTACTTGCTCCTCGCCAATCGTTCTCATGTCCTCATCGAACTCCTCTGCCCTGGCCCTGATTCGCCTGATGAGGCCACACCAGTGGCTGAAAAACGCCTTTGTGTTTGCGGGTTTGCTGTTCAGCGGCGGCTGGCGTGACACCGCGCTGGATCTGCGCGTGCTGTCGGCCTTTGCCGCCTTCTGCTGCATCTCCAGCCTGATTTACATCCTCAATGACTGGCACGACCGCGCCAGCGATGCGCTGCACCCCGTCAAGAAAAACCGGCCACTGGCCAGCGGCGCGGTGGGCGCCACCCCGGCGCTGGTGCTGGCGGCGCTGCTGCTGGCGGGCGGCGGGCTGCTGGCTCATGACAACCGCGTGCTGCTGCTCTTGCTGGCCGTGTATGCGCTGTTCAACATCGCCTACTCGTGGCGGCTCAAGCAGGTGCCGGTGGTGGATGTCTCCATCATCGCGTCTGGCTTCATGCTCCGGCTTCTGGCGGGCACGGTGGCGGTCGGCATTCCGCCGTCGCGCTGGCTGCTGCTGACCGGGATTTTTGTCGCGCTGTTTCTCGGCTTTTGCAAGCGCAAGGCCGAAACCTTTCAGGCCGAGGCCAGCCAGCGGGCGGTGCTGGCGCATTACCCGTCGGCCCTGCTGGACACCTTCATCGCCGTCACCATGACCGCCACGCTGACGACCTACAGTTTGTTCGCCACCAGCCCCGAGGCCCTGCTGCAGCACGGCGAGCGGCTGCTGTACACGGTGCCGGTGGTGATCTTCGGCATGCTGCGCTACACCTACCAGGTGCACCGCGGGCATGGGGAAGATGTGGCGCGTGACCTGCTGCGCGACCCGTGGCTGGTCGGCGCCGGTCTGCTGTGGGTGGTGATTTTCCTGAGCCACAGGCTGTGAACCCGGGCCGAGCGCCGGCTGGCGGTTTTCCGCTCAAGCGCCTGCTGCTGGTGCTGGGCGCGGTGGCCACGGCGTACGCGGCGGCGCTGCTGATCTGGGGCGGCAGCCGCAGCGCGTCGCTCTCGGTGCTGTGGTCATGGACTGGGTTTCAGGCTGTGCTGCTGTGCCTGCTCAATTACCTGCTGCGCGGCATCCGCTGGCGCCTTTGGATGGCGCATTACGGCCGGCCACTGGGCTGGTGGCAGGGGCTGCGCCTCTATGTGGCGGGCTATGCATTCACGCCCACGCCGGGTAACGTCGGTGAGGCCGTGCGCGGCCTGATGCTGGCGGACCGCCCGCTGGGCACCGCGCAAAGCCTGGCCATCTTTGGCGCGGAGCGCCTGGCTGATTTGCTTTGCCTGCTGCTGCTGTGCGTGCCTGCGCTTTGGTGGGCGTTCACTCACGGCGCAGTTCAGGCAATTCCGACACTGGTGTATGGGTTGCTGGCTGCTGCCGTGC
>CALSAU010000019.1:0-13245 GCA_943372985.1 Polaromonas sp. YR568
ATCAGCCAGGCATCGGGCGACGCGGGCACGCCGGTGCGCGGCCAGGTTTGCAGGGCAGAGGCCAGTGCCTCGGCCAGCGCGTCCTCGGCCGCAGCCAGGTCGCGCCAGCGCCATGCCAGCCAGGCCAGCAGGCGCCCGTAGGAGTCGCGGGCGACCATGGCCGCCGCGTCGGCTGCGGCGGCAGGATCAGGCGGTGCCGCAGGTGCTGCCATGGCCACGGCGTGCACGCAGTCCGGTCAGGCTGCCGGGGGAGGTGGCAGAACGGGTCGCACTTCGGTGCTGCCTACCGTGGCGCAGGGCGCGCGGGCGGCCCATTCCAGTGCGGCGTCGAGGGCAGGGACTTCAATGATGAAGTAGCCGCCAAGGTGCTCTTTGGTGTCGGCGAAGGGGCCATCCTGCACCAGACGTTTGCCGTCCCGCAGGCGAACCGTGGTGCCCATTTCGGGCGGCTGCAGGCCGTTGCCGCTGACGATCACGCCGGCTTGGCCCATGGCGCCGATGTAGGCGTTCCAGGCGCCCCAGTAGGCGGGCGCTTCGGCCGGGTTGTTGCGCTTGGCGAATTCGGATTCGGTTTCGCGGTAGATGAGCATGTATTGCATGGTGTTCTCCAGAAGTTCAAGGTTCACATCGGTCGGGCCCCATGCCCTTCCTGAACTGTTGATGCGCGGCGGCGCCTTCAATCGACATGTGGGCCTGCCTTTTTGTCTGGACCCAAGCAAAAAGCCCGCCGAGGCGGGCTTTTTGGAGGAACGGCGCCTTATTTGGCGGGCGTTGGCGTGGCCGACGCATCGGCCGCCTGCTTGGGTGCCGGGGCCGGCATCGCGGGTGCGGCGGGCGTGGTCGCCGTCGCAGCCGGTGCATTGACGGCAGCCGGCTCGGCCATCGCGGTTGTCGGCGGTGGCGTGCCGCCGCCGTGGAACTTCACCACCAGCGGCACGATGAGCAGCGCCACGATGTTGATGATCTTGATCAGCGGATTGATGGCGGGGCCGGCGGTGTCCTTGTAGGGGTCACCCACGGTGTCGCCGGTCACGGCAGCCTTGTGTGCCTCGGAGCCCTTGCCACCGTGGTGACCGTCTTCGATGTACTTCTTGGCGTTGTCCCAGGCGCCGCCGCCGGTGCACATCGAGATGGCCACAAACAGGCCGGTGACGATGGTGCCCATCAGCAGGCCGCCGAGGGCCTTGGGTCCCAGAATCAGGCCCACCAGAATCGGCACGATGACTGGCAGCAGCGACGGGATGATCATTTCCTTGATCGCCGAGGTGGTCAGCATGTCAACGGCAGCGCTGTAGTCCGGCTTGCGTTTGCCCGCCATGATCAGGCCGTCAGAGAACTGGCGGCGCACCTCGACCACCACCGAGCCGGCGGCGCGGCCCACGGCTTCCATGGCCATGGCACCGAACAGGTAGGGGATCAGGCCACCGATGAACAGGCCAACGATAACCAGCGGATCGCTCAGGTCAAAGCTGATGGCGTTGCCGTAACTTTCCAGCTTGTGGGTGTAGTCGGCAAACAGCACCAGTGCGGCGAGACCGGCCGAGCCGATGGCATAGCCTTTGGTCACGGCTTTGGTGGTGTTGCCCACGGCGTCGAGTGGGTCGGTGATGTCGCGCACGCTGCTGGGCAGCTCGGACATTTCGGCAATGCCGCCGGCGTTGTCGGTGATGGGGCCGTAGGCGTCAAGTGCCACCACGATACCGGCCATGCTGAGCATGGAGGTCGCGGCAATCGCAATGCCGAACAGGCCAGCCAGCTTGTACGACACCAGAATGGCGATACACACAAACACCACAGGCCAGGCGGTGGAGCGCATGGAAACGCCCAGGCCCGCAATGATGTTGGTGCCGTGGCCAGTGGTCGAGGCCTGCGCAATGTGCTGCACCGGCTTGTATTGCGTGCCGGTGTAGTACTCGGTCACCCACACCAGGGCAGCGGTGAGCACCAGACCGACGGCGCAGGCGCCGAACAGCTTCATCTGGCTGCCGCTGGCGGCAATCGCGTTGTCGGGGATCAGCCAGATCGTGACGAAGTAAAAGGCAATCAGCGACAGCACGCCGGCAATCGCCAGACCCTTGTAGAGAGCGGGCATGACGTTGCGCATGCCGGGCGAGGCCTTGACGAAGAAGCAGCCGATGATGGAGGCAATGATGGACACGCCACCCAGCGCCAGCGGATAGAGCACCGCGTTGACTGGTGCAGCAGCCACCAGCAGCGCGCCCAGCACCATGGTCGCGATCAGCGTGACAGCGTAGGTCTCAAACAGGTCAGCGGCCATGCCGGCGCAGTCGCCCACGTTGTCGCCCACATTGTCGGCAATCACGGCCGGGTTGCGCGGGTCGTCTTCCGGAATGCCGGCCTCGACCTTGCCCACCAGATCGGCGCCGACGTCAGCGCCCTTGGTGAAGATGCCGCCGCCCAGACGGGCGAAGATGGAAATCAGCGACGAACCGAAGGCAAAACCGATCAGCGGGTTGAGCAGGTCGGCGAGCTTGACAGCTGGGGTGTAGTTGCCATTGCCGACAAGGAACCAGTAAAAACCGGTCACGCCCAGCAGGCCCAGACCAACCACCAGCATGCCGGTGATGGCGCCGCCTCGGAAGGCGACGTCCAGTGCGGGGCCAATGCCGCGGGTGGCTGCCTGCGCGGTACGCACATTGGCGCGTACCGAGACATTCATGCCGATAAAGCCGCAGGCACCGGACAGCACGGCGCCCACCACAAAGCCCACAGCGGTCTTGCCGTCCAGGAAGAAGCCGATCAGCACCGCCAGAATGACGCCGACGATGGCGATGGTTTTGTATTGCCTGGCGAGGTATGCCGCAGCGCCGGTCTGGATGGCTGCCGCGATTTCCTGCATGCGGGCATTGCCTGCATCCTGGGAAAGAATCCACCTGCGGGCCCAGATGCCGTAAGCCACGGCAATGAGTCCACAGACAAGCGCAAGAATCAGCGCCGAGTTGCCTGTCATAGAAAGTTCTCCTACATCGTTTTTCGCTTGGAGAGGGCACCACGCGAGCGGTGCCCCCGCTGCGTTGCTTCCTCGTCGCTTGCGTCACGTAGAGAGACAAGACGATTGGCCAACCTTTGAAATTTAACGCCAAAACATGACGACTTCGGGTCACGTCAGGTCCGAATCAGTAAAATGAGGGTAAATACCGACCGTGCAGCGCAGGCGCACAAGCCGCACAAGCCCGGTGCGTGGCGCACTCGCGTGACGGCATCCGCGGCATCAGCCACGCCGTCGGTCCCATTTCCTCAACTCTTCCTTACCCACGAAGCGACCATGTCCCTCGATAAAGTTTCTCCCGGCAAGAACGTGCCCGAATCCTTCAACGTGATCATCGAAATCCCCATGAATGCGGACCCGGTGAAGTACGAAGTGGACAAGGAGTCCGGCGCCATTTTTGTGGACCGCTTCATGAGCACGTCCATGCACTACCCGACCAACTACGGTTATGTGCCCAAGACCATCAGTGGTGATGGCGACCCGGTCGATGTGCTGGTCATCACGCCGGTACCGCTGATTCCTGGCGTGGTGGTGACCTGCCGCGCCATCGGCATTCTGAAGATGCAGGACGAGGCCGGTGAAGACGGCAAGGTGCTGGCTGTGCCAATCGACAAGAAATGCTCGCTGTATACCCAGTGGCAAAAGCCGGAAGACATGAACCCGTTGCGCCTGAAAACCATTTCGCACTTCTTTGAGCACTACAAGGATCTGGAAGAGGGCAAATGGGTCAAGGTGCTGGGCTGGGAAGGCCCGGACGCTGCCAAGAAGGAAATCACCGACGGCATCGCCAATTACAACCAGGCCCATAAAGACTGAACGGGACTGAGCAGCAGGGGGTCAGCCCTGAAGACGGCTCATGCGGGCGTTGATTTGTCAGCCGCTAAGCCTCGTTCAGCCTAGTTCAGCCTCGATCAGGCGCGGTTGGGGTCGGGGTAGATCAAGCCGTGCAGACGGCCTTTGCCAGCCCGGACCTTTTCCGCAAACGGCTGCCACTGGCCCTCGGCCTGGGCCAGCCGGTCGGCGATGGCCCACCACGCGCTCGGGTTGAAGCCCAGCCCCAGGTGGCTGGCCGGCACTTCGACGTTTTCAGTCTTCGGATTTACCGTGCAGGGCTTCTGGATGCTGGCCTGCCAAGCCACCACGCCGTCGGTGCGGGAGTAGATGCTGGTGGTCGGCACGGGTGGGGCGCCCGGCAGGTCGTAATTCTCGGTTTCCCGCTCGATGCTGCGGCCACTGGCCAGCTCATAGATGCGCCAGGCGTTGGTGGCCTTGTGCGAGCCGGCAAACGGTGTGCCCAGGGTGATGACGCTGCGCACCATGTGCGGCATTTCCTTGGCGAGTTCACGCGCGTACACGCCGCCCAGGCTCCAACCAATCAGGCTGACCTTTCCGCCGGTGGCTTCGAAGGTGCGGGCCAGGTTGTCCTTGGCTTCTTCCAGAACGCCAGCACGCGGCCCGAAGTTAAAACCCAGCTCCCAGCCCCACGGCCGGTAGTTGAGCGACTGCAGGTACTGGCGCAAAGGCACTGTGGTGACGTCGTTGGCCGACAGGCCGGGAAACACCATTACGGCATGGCCATCGCCGCGCGGGGCCCGGTTGAGCAGCGGCCACGAGGGGAGCAGGGCGCCGAACTCCCAGAAGGCGCGCAATTCCAGCGCCAGCAGCCAGCGGCTAGGTGGTGCTTCGTGCAGCGGCGCTGCGTTGGACGGGGCTTTTCTTCTGCTTGCGGGGCGCTGGGGCGACTGGCTTGCCATGGGTTGCGTCATTGATTGCGTCATCAGGGGTGACGTGTGCTTGTCTCGAACCGACAGTATCGCGTCGGGCGGCGTGTTTGCGCGAGGGAGTCGCCTCTAACTTTGTCGTTTTTTGCCGTGTTTTCGTCGCCCGTGGGACAGCGCCAGCGCGGGTTTTCACGGGTGCGCTGGGCGGCCTGGTTATCGCGGCAGGCAGCAGAAGGCTTTTGGCTTCGTCAAACGCTGCCTCAATCGCCTTGGCCAGGTCGTTGGCATGGGGCAGGGCCTTCTTGTCGGCCACGATGCCGAAATCGACCTGACCGGCATAGGTCTGGATGGTGATGTTCAGCGCCAGGCCATGCACGATGATCGACAGTGGATGGAAGGTCAAAACGCGCGCGCCAGCCAGATACAGCGGCACCGGTGGTCCGGGCACATTGGAGATCACCAGGTTGGCGACCACGGGCAGGCGGCTGGCAATGCCGCTCTTGCCATAGGCAGTCAGGGCCAGCTTTGCCGCCCCACCCACCAGCCAGGGCGCCAGCAGCGAAGGGTAGTCGGTGGGCAGCAGCCCCTTGAGGCTCTGCATGGATGTTTTGACCCTGCCAGTGGACGCCATGATGGCGTTCATGCGTTTGAGCGGATGGGCCAGGTGCGTGCCCAGCTCCACCAGCGTCATGCTGACCTGATTGCCCAGTTGGGTGGCGTCGCTGGCGCCGGCCTCCCGCAGCGACACCGGCATGGCGGCCACCAGCGATTTGCGGGGCAGTGCGTGGTGCTGGGTCAGGTAATGGCGCAGCGCTGTCGCGCAAATCCACAGGACCATGTCGTTGAAGGTTCCGCCCACCGCCTTGCCCATGGCTTTGGTGTCGGCAAGGGGAATGGAGGCAGTAACAAACACCCGGCCGGTGGTGACGCCCGCGTTAAACGGCGTCTGTGGTGCCAGCTTCATTGGCGTGCGGGGTTTTCCGTTGGTCGCCACGCTGCCGCCTGCTCGGGTCAAGGCGTGACCGACCGCAGTGGCCGCGGCTGGCAGCGATCTGGCGGCCTTCACCAGCTGCCCCAGCGAGCTGGAAAACACCGAGCCGATCATCTTGCCGAGCTGTAGGTCAGCCTCACGCCTGCGCCGCCGGGTGGGGTCGAGCGGCGCCACCTCGCGCGGTGTCGGGCCCATGTCGAGCATGGCGTTGGCCAGCATCACGCCGCCCTTGCCATCCAGTGCGGCGTGGTGAATCTTCAAGAAAAACCCGGCCACCACCTTGCCGCCTTGAGAGGCGGGCAGCTGGATGCGGTCAAACACATGGAATTCCCAGAGCGGGAAGTTTCGGTCGATCACCTGGCTGTGGAGCTTGGCACAGCGTTTGTGCACCTCCGCGAGCGGCATGGGCAGTGCCGTGCGTGCTGCACCGGGTGCGGGAGCGTCGGCCCTGCGGATGTGGAAATCGATGTCGACAGCATCCGCATCTACCCAGAGCGGATGCCCGAGCTCTAGCGGCATCGACACCAGTTTGCGGCTGAACACCGGCGCCAGATGCATGCGTTTGCTGATGTGCGCTTTCACCGCCTTGTGGAAACTGCCTCGGAAGCCCGCTGGCAGTTCACACAGGTTGAGTGAGCCCACATGCATGGGCATTTCTGCCGTTTCAAGGTAGAGAAAGGTGGCGTCGAGGCCGGTCAGTGATTTCATTGCGCAGCGGGGGCTGGGGCCTCAAGGGTGTTGCATGGCGGGCATACCTCACCTTAACGGGTCCGGGTGTTTGTGACCACTGGAGTTTTGCCAAGTTGCCCTGTCAGCCGATGGTGCCGGCTTGGCCTTGGTGGACGGCGCGTTGCTTAATGGCGAAACTGGGGTCGCTGCAGCTTGATTTGCCTCAAGTCTGCGTGCCTCGGGGCGCCTTGAGCGGCGGCGTCTGTCACAGTACAGGCAGCTTCACCTAAAATTTGTAACAAATGTTATCCACTGGATGCGCTCACCCGGTCTGCTCAGCGTGATGGTTCACGCCGACTATCACGGTTCCTTGAAGGGGGCGGCGCGCGTCCTGCTGCTGAGTGTGGCTGCGCTTCTGGCGTTGGCGTTTGTGCCCTGGCTGCGCTTCGAGGTTCCGGTGTCCGTCAACGTCACGCTGCACACCACGTTCGAAACCGTGTCGGTGATTGTCTCGGCTCTGGTCTTTTCGGTGGGTTGGCACACGTTTTCAAAGCAGAACACCAGCAACGTGGCGCTGGTGTGCAGCGCGTTTCTGGGCGTTGCCATTCTGGATTTTGCCCATCTGCTGTCTTACGACGGCATGCCGGACTTCATCACGCCCAGCGGCAACGGGAAACCCATCTCTACGTTTATGGCGGCACGCGTGATGGTCGCGTTGGCGGTACTCGCGATTGCACTCATGCCTTGGTACCAACGCGTGGGACGACGCTGGCAGACCAGCCTCGTGGTTTGTAGTGTCGTGTTCGCGGTGTCGTTTTCTGTTTACGCCATGGTCGAGCCCGCGCTGATACCGCTCTTTTTTGTGCCGGGTCGCGGTTTGACACCTTTCAAGATCGGGCTCGAATATGGAGTCATCGCGCTGAACCTGCTCGCAGCTGCAGGTTTCTATCGGCGCATGCGCCAGCCCCAACCGTACCCGGTGGTGCAACTGTTCACGGCCTCATGTTTGATGGCGTTGTCGGAGCTTTGTTTCACGCTTTACGCCTCATTCGAGGATCAGTACATCAACTACGGCCATGTGCTGAAGGTGATGGCCTACATATATGTCTACCGGGCGATGGTGATCTCTATGCTGGAGGCGCCGTACCGGCAGTTGGAGCTCGCTCGCAGTGAGTTGGCCGAGAACGAGGAGAAGTACCGCCTCCTGTTTGAAAACAGCCTCGACGCCTACATGCTGACCAACGTCAACGGAGAGGTCTATGCAGCCAATCCAGCAGCTTGCGCCTTGTTTGGCATGACTGAGGAACAGCTCATACGCGGTGGGCGGGCTGCCGTGATCGTCGAAGACGATCCCCGTCTGGCTCAACTGCTGGAGTTGAGGCGTCAAACCGGCCGGGCCAGCGGCGAGCTGACGATGAAGCGTGCCGACGGCACCCGGTTTGAGGCCGAAATCTCATCGGCTGTGTTCACCGACGGCAAAGGTCGCAGCACGACCAGTACGTTTGTGCGCGATATCAGCGCGAGGAAAAAGGCGGAGTCGGAAATCCTTGAGCTGAACTCGAACCTGGAGCAGCGGGTGCGCGACCGCACGACGCAGATTGAAGCCGTGAACGAGGACCTGGAGCGTTTTGCCCACGCCATCGCCCACGATCTGCGTTCGCCGCTGGTGGCCATCGAGGGCTTCACCAACCTGCTGGAGCGCAGCACGCGCGACACGCTCGACAGCCGGCAGCAGCACTATCTGGGCCGGATCCGGGCCGGCGCCATGCGCATGTCGTCGATGATCGACGCCTTGCTCGACTATGCCCAGTATTCACGTGCCAACCTGAGGATTGAGTCGCTCGACCTTGCAGAGGTGGCAGAGAAAACGCTGGCCAGCCTGCAACGGCGCGAGCCGTCCAGGGCTTTGCGGATATCGGTGCAGAAGCCTTTGCCTTTCGAGGGGGACAAACGCCTGATGACGCTGGTGATGGAGAACCTGCTCGACATCTGCTGGAAGCAGACCTCTGACCGGAGCGGTGCAGAGATTTCTGTCGGGTCGCAGGTGGACGCCGACGGCGAGACGGTTTTCTTCGTGACCAATAACGGGTTCGGCTTCGATGCCAGCGCGGCCAGCAAGTTGTTTGACGTGTTCCAGATCATCAACGCCAAGAACGAGCTTCAGACCACCGGCATCAGTCTGGCGCAAGTACGGCTGATTCTGGGTCGCCACGGGTGGTGCATCTGGGTTGAGTCGAGAGCGGGGGGCAGCACCACCTTCCGCATCACCCGTGAAAGGCCACCGGCACCGGTGTCGATCTCGATGTGACATCAGGGTGACATCAGCGCGACGGCGGCTCCGTGGCTGACGCCGCCATGCGGGCGACGTTGCCAACGGTCAGTCAGTCAAAAAGGTAAGTCACCTGACCGAGCCAGCGCAGCTCGATGGCAGTGAGGCTGCCTTTTCTGCCCGCCAGGACGTTGCGCCCCACCGAGCTGCGAAACGCCGAGCCCGGCGTGTCCTCAAGCCAGCGGTCAGCGGTTTCGTCGGGGAAGTCCAGGCCGAGTTGTTCGGCGACTTCAATGCCGCTTTCAAAACCGTGCTGCACAGCCAGCAGACCCGACATGGCCAGGCGGTGCCGACCTGCCGGGCAGTGGATGACGCCGATTTCACGGTGGTACACAAAGGGGACGCTCAAATCGGCTTCGTGGAGTGGAACAGGATCGCTGGCACCGTACTCTTTGAGCATGGTCCACTGTTGGGTCGTCAAGGTATTCATGAATACCGAGAGTGTGGCGGGCAATTCAGGGGCTTGCAAGCAAGAATTCCCGGCAGTCGAAAGTATTCGCTGGAAACGGTAAAAAATTGCGCGATTTGCAGCAGTGAAGGCCCGACGTTCGCGTGCCTCAGGGATCGCTTGCGTCAGGGCAGTGGCGGCGAGCCCTTGAAGGGGTTGCGCCGTTCGAGCTCGGCCATGTAGCTGTCGATGCCGGCGCCTTCGCGCGCGAGGAAGCGTTCCACCGCATCTGCAAACGCAGGGTGTGCCAGCCAGTGCGCGCTGGTGGTCCGCACCGGGAGCAGTGCACGGGCCATCTTGTGTTCGCCCTGTGCGCCGCCTTCGAAGCGGTGGAAGCCATGCTCAATGCACCACTGCAGCGGCTGGTAGTAGCAGGCCTCGAAGTGCAGGCAGTCCACCCGCGCGAGCGCGCCCCAGTAGCGGCCATACGCCACTTGCGGGGCGGTGGCAGGGGCCACGCCGTCGTGTGGTGCACTGAGCGCGATCAGGCTGGCAGCCACCGGTTGCCCGGCGTACTCGGCCACAAACAGCAGCCAGTGCGTCGCCATCGTGGCCTGCATGCGGTGAAAAAAGTCGCGGCTGAGGTAGGGCGCGTTGCCGTGTTCGTAATAGGTGCGTTCGTAACAACGATAGAAGAAATCCCAGTCTTTGCTACTGATGTCGGTGCCGCGCGACCAGCGGAAAGTGATGCCCGCCTCATGCACCTTGCGGCGCTCCTGCCTGATTTTCTTGCGCTTGTCTTGACTGAGCGACATCAGGAAGTCGTCAAAGTCGCGGTAGCCGTTTATCGAGGTTTCGCCGCCGGGCCGCACCAAGGCCAAATGCGTCCCTTCGGGGGGCAGCGAAGCACACGAAGTGGCGAGCGTGTGGGCGTCCGAACGCAGCGAAGGGCCGCCCCGAGCAAGTTCAGCCCCCTCGGGGGGCAGCGAAGCACACGAAGTGGCGAGCGTGGGGGCTCTATCGTTTGACCAGTGAAACTGCACGGTGTGACGCAGCATCAGCCCGGCTTTTTGGCAGGCCGCTACGTCCTCATCGTTGGCGAACAGCAGGTGCAGTGATGACAGTTTCTCTTCCTCGCACCAGGCGATGATGGCTTTGACCAGAAGCTCCCGCTCATCCTCCGAGCGTGCCAGCAGGCGCGTGCCAGGCACCGGGGTGAAGGGCACCGCCACCAGCGCCTTGGGGTAGTAGGCCAGGCCGTGCTGCTGGTAGGCGTGTGCCCACGCATGGTCAAACACATATTCGCCGTAGGAGTGGTCCTTGAGGTAAAGCGCGCAGGCGCCTGCCAGGACCGGGCCTTGCCAGAGCGTGACAAAGCGAGGGGTCCAGCCGGTCCCCGGGCTGGCGCTGCCGCTTTCGTGCAGGGCGGCGAGGTACTCATGGCGCATGAAAGGGTTGAGCATGCCGCCCGGGCTCTGCGCGGACAGCAGGGCATTCCATTCGCTGGCATTCACCTCCAGCGGCGAATCCAGAACGCGAATGACATAATCGTTTTCAGCCACACAAGCTCCCTACCACGCTGCCATGCCAGCAAACTTTGGGTGACGCGACCTGTGAGGCGATGGGCCCGGTCTGAACGTTCAATTTTCTTGTCATGACTCTCAAAATCTGCATAGCCCAACTGAACTACTGCGTGGGCGACATGCCGGGCAATGCGCAAAAAATCATCGATGCAGCCCGCACCGCCTATGACAGCGGTGCACGGCTGGTGCTGACGCCTGAACTGGCGATTTGCGGCTATGCGGCCGAAGACCTCTTTCTGCGCCCCTCGTTCATCCAAGCCTGTGATGATGCCGTGAATCGGGTCGCCAGCGAGCTCGCCGGGTTAAAAGGCCTGACGGTGGTGGTGGGCACACCGATTCAGGGCGACAGCAGTCTGGCCCTGCGCACCCGCAGCGTGGCGGTGCAGCAGCGCCATAACGCTGCGCGGGTGCTGCGCGAAGGCCAGGTGGTGGACACCTATGCCAAGCGTGAGTTGCCCAACTACCAGGTATTCGATGAGCGGCGCTATTTCACGCCAGGGCAGGGGACATGTTTGTTCACGGCAGGCGAGGGCGCCGACGCGGTGCGGGTGGGTTTGCTGATCTGCGAGGACGCCTGGTTTGAGGAGCCTGCCCGGCTGGCCAAAGAGGCCGGTGCGCAATTGCTGGCGGTGATCAACGCCTCGCCCTTCCATGTGGGCAAAGGCGACGAGCGCGAGCAGACCATGCGTCATCGGGTCCACGCCACCGGTTTGCCGCTGCTCTATGCCCATCTGGTCGGCGGTCAGGATGAAATCGTGTTTGAAGGCCGGTCGTTTGCGCTGCAGGCCGATGGCCAGCTGGCCGGGCGTGCCGAGAGCTTTCAGGAAAGGCTGTTTTTCACCGATGCAGCCAGCCACCCGGGCAGTGTGCAGCTGGCTGCCGCGACAGCGCCTGAGCGTGAGACCGACGCCGATTTGTGGGATGCGCTGGTGCTGGGTGTGCGCGACTATCTGGGCAAGAACGGTTTTCCGGGTGCGATTCTGGGCCTGTCGGGTGGCATTGACTCCGCGCTGGTGTTGGCAATTGCGGTCGATGCGCTGGGGGCTGACAAGGTACGCGCCGTGATGATGCCTTCGCCGTACACGGCTGACATTTCCTGGATGGATGCGCGCGAGATGGCCGCTCGCATGCGGGTGCGCTACGACGAGATTTCCATCGTGCCGGAGTTCGAGGCCTTCAAGGCATCGCTGGCAACCGAATTCAAGGGACTCAAGGAAGACACGACCGAAGAGAACATCCAGGCCCGCATCCGCGGCGTGTTGCTGATGGCGCTGTCCAACAAGTTCGGCTCCATCGTGCTGACCACCGGCAACAAGAGCGAGATGGCCACCGGCTACTGCACTCTTTATGGCGACATGGCCGGCGGCTTTGCGGTCATCAAGGACCTCGCCAAGACCACCGTATTCCGGCTGGCGCGCTGGCGCAACGCCCATGACCCTTATGGCACGGGAAGCAACCCGATTCCCGAGCGCATCATCACCCGTCCACCCAGCGCCGAACTGCGACCGGACCAGACCGACCAGGACAGCCTGCCGCCTTACGAGGTGCTGGACGCCATTCTGGAACGCTACATGGAGAACGACCAGGGCGTGGACGCCATCGTGGCGGCGGGCTTTGATCGCGCCATTGTTGAGCGCGTCACGCGCCTGATCCGCATCAACGAGTACAAGCGGCGGCAGGCACCGGTGGGCATCAGGGTCACCCACAGGAGCTTTGGCAAGGATTGGCGCTATCCTATAACCAGCAGATTCAAAGCCTAGCGCTGCGATTGATCCAGAACCATGACCAACGGAGACCACTCAGTGAAACAGATTACCGCCATCGTCAAACCATTCAAACTCGAGGAAGTGCGTGAGGCCCTGGCCGAGTGCGGCGTGACCGGTCTGACGGTGACCGAGGTCAAGGGCTTCGGCAGGCAAAAAGGCCACACCGAGCTGTACCGCGGCGCCGAGTATGTGGTCGACTTCCTGCCCAAGGTCAAGGTCGAGGTGGTGGTGAAGACGGAAGACGTGGACCGCTGCGTGGACGCCATCATCAAGGCCGCGCGTACCGGCAAGATCGGCGACGGCAAGATTTTCATCACCAGCGTGGAGCGTGTGGTGCGCATTCGCACCGGCGAAGAAGACGAAGCCGCCGTCTGACCGGTGCGATGAACTGAACAAGTCCGCCGGTAAGTGCGTGTTTACGCGCTACTGCTTGCTTCTTCGGGTTGGCCTTGTCAGATCTGGTCGAGGCGCGATTTCAGGTGGGAAATCCCTGCGGCCTGCACCAGTGACTCCAGCAGCGGCACGGTGTCACTGCCGGCTGTGATCAGGTCCATCAGCCAAGGATTCATGAAACCCGCACTGACTGATTCGCCCAGAAACTTCAGCAGGCTGTCGTAGTAGCCGGTACTGTTGAGCAGGCCCACTGGCTTGTCGTGATAGCCAAGCTGGCGCCAAGTCCACACCTCAAAGAACTCTTCCAGCGTGCCAATGCCGCCGGGCAGGGCCAGAAACGCATCGGCGTGTTCCGCCATCAGGCGTTTGCGGTCATGCATGGTGGCCACCACGTG